>CAZMVS010000109.1:0-8192 GCA_964569525.1 uncultured Planctomycetales bacterium | reverse complement strand
TATGCCGGATCACCAGCGCCGGGCATCACCTGCTCCCGGAGCGAATGATCCAGCACGAAAAACGATCGCTCTGAACCTTTACTCAGACGGTCTCCTAGGTAGAGATTTCCCACAAGAATGCAGGAGAGTATCCCGGCCCAGCTTGACCATCTATGTCTTTTGGCGTAGGTGACAAAAGCGATGACCATGTTGATCAAACCACCAACTAAAAAAGTGATTCCTGAAAACTTGTTAGCTGCGTACCAGGTGGCTTCGTGCTCCAGTGTTTTTGCGGTTCGAAAACCATAGCTGCCGTTTGGTGGAACCATCTCGGCGATAAGAGGAACCGACAGCCCTGTGACGGTCAAAGCAAGCAACAATAACAGGCCGAACATAATAAGCGTAACGTTGATTTTGGCTTTTTTGATCAGATGTTTTGAACCTTCTGCAGCCTCCGTTTGAAGGTTGACTGGTATTTCATTAATCGCTTTCTCGAACGATTCTTCATTCTCTACGGTAAAACCGATATGTTGTGTTCTGCCAGGAAAATCAAGAATAAACGTCTTTCGACGCCAGGGTCGTTTCCAGTCGCAGGCAAACCATATCTTGAAATCACCTGTGCCCCAAATGCGAAATTGCCCGCTTTTCATGTGAGCGGGCAAAGCATACAGATGCCCCAAACGTTCCCAGCGGACGGTTTTGTTCGCCAGCGGCGGCCAACTGAAAGGGAGGTAATACCTTTTGACAGTCAAAGTTTCCTTCGTCAGTTTTACCAGCCGATCCTCGTACAGAATGTTGCCGGAACTGTTCATCGACGTTATTCCTTCATTTTCTCTGGGGCCGGCCACCGCAAAGAAAAAAATAAATGATAACGTATATGCAATTTTAAGCTTTATTATTGAAAACACAATTGAATAGATACTTAAGTTCTGTTTCGTGTTTGCGCTCCGATGCTTGCGTCTATGTTCCTGCTCCGTTTTCCGCCTTTCTCTCCGGAGCACATGGAGTGTTATGTCGCATGGAAACATGGATAAAAAAGAAAAATGCGGAAGGGAACTCAAAACATGAACACTCAAAATGTAACCAACATCATGAATATTTATCCGGTTCGTTGCCCTGGGAGGGAGCGCTTCCTGCGAAAAAAATTCCCAAAACAAACCCATTTTAAAACGACCGTAAAACCCTTAAAAAAATGGGTTTACAACAAAAATTACCGCGAACGGAACACCCGAAAACAAACCCATTTGAACCCATTGGTAAACCCCAAAACAGGCTGGGTTTCTTTTACTGTGGCCGTTGGCTGAGCCGTGCGGATGCCTTCACCATTGATTGGCAACTAATTCACATTTCGATATGCTGAAAGAAGGGTATAAGATACCTGTTTTCCTTATTTGTATAATGAAATTGTCCATATCGGAGCTTTGGTCATGTCTTTTGTTACCAATGCCTTGTTCATCGTCGTGCTGGCCATGGGGATTCTGTATTGTGCCTTCAAAGTTTACGGCCGCTTCCTGGCTCGCAGAGTGTTAGGCTTTGACGATAGCCGACCGACCCCCGCCGTCGAACAAAAAGACGGAATGGACTTCGTGCCCACGCGGCCGGCAGTGTTGTTCGGCCATCACTTCGCCTCCATCGCCGGACTCGCCCCTATCGTCGGGCCCGCCATCGCTGTTTATTGGGGTTGGCTGCCTGCTTTGATCTGGGTGCTCATCGGCTGCACGCTGATCGGCGCCGTGCATGATCTTGCCGCGCTCTTTACTTCCATACGTCATAAAGCCCGCAGCATCGGCGGTCTGACCGAAGAGATCATCGGCCCCCGGGCCCGCATCCTCTTCCTGCTGATCATCTTTTTCCTGTTGGCTCTGGCCATGGGCGTTTTCGCCATCATAATGGCCCGGCTCTTTGTCAATCTCTCCCCCGAAGCCGTCGCGCCCACCTTCTCCCTGATCGTTATTGCCGTAATCATCGGTACCCTGGTGTACAAACGCGGCTTTCGACTGGCCCCGATTACCGTGGTCGGTGTCGTGCTCATGTTCATTATGATGTTCGTGGGTATGAAAAATCCCGTGCCCCTGCACAAGGCCTTTGTCAAGGATGCTGACACGAAACAGGCCGTCACCGAGGCGGAACAGGATCCCGCCCTTCGTCACGTTCCCGCCCAGATCGAGCATTTTGCCGCCCAGCCGGAAACCGAAACCGTGGCGGAAAACCTCACCCGTGCCCAGTCCCAGGCTCGCAGTGCCTGGGTGTATATCCTATTGGCCTACGCCCTGGTCGCTTCCGTACTGCCCGTTTGGCTGCTCCTTCAGCCACGGGACTACATCAACTGCTTCCAGCTTTACGCCGGACTGCTGCTGCTGTTTTTAGGATTTGTGGTTCTTCATCCGCAAATCGAGGTGCCCGCCGTTCGCAACGTCTCCGCTGTGAGTCCAACCAACGGCCCCGCTCTGTTTCCTCTACTATTCATCACCGTAGCCTGCGGGGCGGTCAGCGGCTTTCATAACCTGGTCTCCTCCGGGACCACCGCCCGCCAACTTCGCAAGGAAACCGACGCCCACGTCATCGGTTACGGCGGTATGTTGACCGAGGGACTGCTCGCCGTTTTTGTGATTGTCGCCTGTGTGGCAGGCCTGAGTGGTGCCGAGTTCAACGAGAATTACGCCGCCTTCCCTAACGGTTCAATAGGATTGGCCGGCTTCCTTGAAGGTGGTTCCCGAATCGTAGCCGCACCTTTTAATAAACTTCTGGGTTCATGGATCGGCCTGGAATCGCTGCAAATGTTCTTCAAAAACTTCATGGCCGTCATGGTCGTTAGTTTCGCCATGACCACCCTCGATTCCGCCACCCGCCTGTTGCGTTACAATATTGAAGAATTGGGCAAGACCTTCAAGCTGAACGCCTTGCAAAACCGCTACCTGGCCAGCTTCATCGCCGTAGTGGCCATCGGCTATTTTGCCCTGATGAAGATCAACGGCCAACCCGCCGGTTTAACCCTTTGGCAACTGTTCGGCACCACAAATCAAATGCTCGCCTGTTTGGGATTATTGGTGGCCAGTGTCTTCCTCTACAAGCTGGGCAAGCCGATCATTTACACCATGCTTCCCATGGTTGCCATGCTGGTCATCGTGGTTTGGGCCATTACTATCAAGCTCAGTGATTTCTATAACGGGTGGATGGAAAACGGCGACGTCGCTAACCTCTCCCTGTTGATCATCGGCAGCTTATTGGCCCTGATGGCCGCCTGGATGATGGTCGAAGCCGTCTTCGCCTTCCTTCGCGCCCGAGCCAAATTCCAAGCCGATACAATAGCTGCCACAACCTCAACCAATGGTGACGGTGAGCTGACCGAAAAAACGCCGACTAGGAAGACCGTCTCCACATCCCAATCTTCGTCAATCGAGGAAAACGAATAAACCAAAAGATATATACACAACTTCGATAAACATGAGTGAATAGTTGTGAGCGAAATAATAGAAGTATATAGATTTGAAAAAAGGGCGGGGATTGCTAAATCAAAACGGGCTGCGCCTTTTGCGACGCAGCCCGCTGCTCTTTGTAATAACGGGGTGTGCTCTCTTTGCCTTTTTCAATCCATCTTCTGGGCAAAATCCAACGGTTTGCCTTCCGGGGTTGTCAAGCGAATGGTGAACTCCCAGTAACCTCCTTGATCGAGGATCTTGGCCAAAATGGTGTTCTTGCCTTTCTGCAAATGAATGTCGGCCTTGTCTTGGTCCACCGTCAGACCGCGCGGGCCGGGTGTGGCGTGTACTTTCTCGCCGTTGACCCACACCACGATGCCGTCGTCGCTGCCGATCTTCATCACCGTATCCTGTTCCTGGTCAACGGTGATTTCGTTGTAAGCATAAGCGGCGGCATGACCATGTTCATTGACCGTTTTACGCAGATCCACTACCGCCTGATCGTCCAGGCTGCGGTTGCGCTTCCAGGAATATTCGTGGTCGCCTTCCTTTCCGCCATTGACCAGGTCAACTTTCTCTTCGGGAGAGTAAGCCTTTTCAAAGGCCTTGTTGTTTGGATTGGGGAACGGACCGGCTAGCCACCAGACAGTGATAAAACCTTTGTCATGCGCCGGATCGTAATTGACACCAAAGGCTTTGCGCAAATGTTCGACCGCCTGCAAGGCATTGTCTGTTTTGAGTTTGGCCGCGGCGGTAAGAATCTTAACCGCCCGATCTTTTTGCGACTGCGGCAAGTTCACTGCCAGCGGTACCGCCGCCTGGGCCGCTTCCCGACGAAGCTCACCCTCAAAGATCATCGGTTCGATAGCCGAAAGCAACTCGGTTTGTTGCGGGTCGGCGTTTTCGCTGATGCCGATCAAACAAGCCGACTTCTGCTGTTTGTTTTGGGCCAATTCCAAAGCTTGTACGAACAACTTGCCGGCACGCTTTTGGTTCTGTTGATCAATTCGCTGGGCCAGGCGGATCATGCTGTCCACCGCGTTGTCGGTGACTTGTTTCGGCCCTTGTTTGGCAGCCGTGATAAGCAACCTGGTTTCCTGTTCCGGCAGGTCCTTGCCTTCGGGCAACGGTCGGTAACCAAACGCATAGGCGGCAGCGGCCTTGATATCCGTGTCGCTGCTTTGAATCGCCTTGCGGAACAGTTTGATCGCTTGCTCACTTGCCCGTCGGCCAAGCACCCGCAACAAGCTAAGCTTTTGTTGTCGGCCGGCGTTCGCATAAGCTCTCAAAAGTTGGGAGTTTATCTTCCGGCCACTTATGCGCATCAAGGCTTGTTCGGCGGCGGTGCGGTCCGCGCCGGCGGGACGATCGCAACCGGCCAACAGGGTGTCAACCGCCGCCGGGTTGTCGAGGTTTTCCATGGCCTTGAAAGTAGTTTTCCGCACGTCGGCGTCTTCGTCGTCCGTTGCTTGTTTAAGGATGGAGATAACTTCATCCCGTCCGTGACTACCCAACTCGGCGAGCAGTTCAATCTTCAAGTTCTTGTCCGCCGCGGCGACTTTGTCAGCCAACAGGGTGAAAGCTTGTTCACCCTTGATCAACGGGCAAGCTTGCACGACGGCCTCTTGAATACGCGGGTTGTCATTGTCCAACGCCTCCAACACTGTTGTAGTGGCGGCTGCATCGCCCGTTTGGGCCAGGCCACGAAGCGCACGACATTGTTGGCTGACCGTGGTTTGCTCGTTGTTGTAAACCGCATCAAAAGCGGAGAGTGCTTCGGCTTTCATGTCCGCTTTGAGCAGGGTATCGCCCATGTCCATCAGGGCATCGATTGCGCCGGGAGTGTTGTCCTGCATGGCCTGTTGAATGGTTTTCAAACAGCGGCGATCAGCAATACAAGCCAGTGCGTTCATTGCTGCCTTTTGCACAGTTTGGTCTTGAGCTTGCGCGAGTTGTTTTTGCAGGGCGGGAACAGCCCGCGGACTGGCTTGTTGCGCCAGACCGTTAATCACGGCGACCTTCCAATTCGTGTCTTTCGTGCCCAGTTGGGCTATCAACACATCGGTGGCCCGGTGGCCGGTCATGCGAGCCAAAGCCCAGCGAGCCCGTTCCCGCAACTTGGGATCGTCACTGGCGATGGCCTTGGCCAATGCCGGGGCCGCCTCATTAGTAGAGATCAGGCTGACGAAACGACACAGAGCATACTTGGTTTCCGGTTTATGTTCGCCCTCCAACTCCTTGGCCAAGGCGGACGAGATCGCTCCGCGTTGCGGCTTGTTGGCGTTGGTAGCGGCTATTCGCTGCAGGGTACGGTAGGCCATCGGATAAGAAGGATCCTTTTGTTGATCGAGAACTTTGGCCAGGGCGGGAATCGCTTTATCGCCCAGCGTCAACAGTTCTTTTCCCGCTTCGACGCGGGTTTCGTGGGAATCGCTGCCCAGGTTTTTGATGCGGGCGTCATCAAGAGCGATCGGTTTGGCGGCCGCGAACGTGGTGAGGCCCAGGCCGACCAAAATTGTGGTGACAAGCGTTCTGTTTATATTGTTCATGGAATCAACTCCGCAAAGTTTATATTTCAATTTATGTTGTTATATAAAGTTGTAACAAGACATACCGGTTACTTGTATCTTTTGGCCGACCTACAGCCGCCATGGTCCGCGGTAGGGTTTGTCTGCCCAGCGGGCCAGACTGGGATCGTTGGTGATTACTTCTCGCTGAGGATCCCATTCCACGGTCTTGCCGGTGCGCACTGCAATGTTACCCAGGTGACAGATCATGGCTGATCGGGCCCCGATTTCCACGTCACAGATGGGACGCTTACGGGTCTTGATGCACTCCAGCCAATTCATGTGATGGCCGTGGTAAGCGAAACCCGGAGCCTTGGGCAAGTGCACGTCGTTGGGGCCGAGTGGTTCGCGGGCGATGTCGGGATCGCTGACCTTGTAGCCGCTACGATTGACCTGAACCCAACCTTCGGTGCCTTCGAAGTGGGTACCGCGGAAGTCGGCATGGCTGACCGTGTATAGGGGTATGCCGTTGGCGTAGGTATGTTTGATCTTGAAGCTGGTCACCGTGTTCCATGTTCCGTGGGTGGGGAAGGTATATTCCAGTGGTTCGGTTTTGATCGGGCCGGTATGATCGGTGCCCATGCCCCACTGGGCGATATCGTTATGGTGAGCGCCCCAGTCGGTCATGATGCCGCCGGAGTAATCATAAAGCCAACGGAATTGTTTATGGCAGCGCAGGGGGGTGTATTCCGCCCACGGGGCCGGCCCGAGCCACGTGTTCCAATCGAGATGTTCGGGAACGGGCTGCGGCTTGGCCCAGCCGGAGGTCGGTCCGCCGCCGATACAAGCCTTGACCCATTTCAGTTTGCCGATCCGTCCGCTACGTACCCACTCGCAGGCCTGTCGGAAACAATCCCAGCTGCGCTGCATGCTTCCGGTCTGAAAGACGATGCCGTTGGCTCGTACCGCCCGGACCATTTCCTTGGCTTCTTCGATGGTCAGCGAGAGCGGTTTTTCGCAGTAGATATCTTTGCCCGCTCGGCAAGCGTCGATGACGATACGGGCGTGCCAATGGTCGGGAGTGGCGATGAGTAAGGCGTCGATATCATCGCGGGCAAGCAGGTCGCGGTAATCGTGGTAGCCTTTGCAGTCTTTGCCGGCCAGGTTGACCGCCCAGTCGAGATGTTTCTGATCCACGTCAGAGATGCCGAGGACTTTGAAGGCCTTATTGTTGACGATCATTTTCAGGTGATCGCCGCCCATCCAGCCCACGCCGATGAATCCGAGGGTTAGTCTTTGGCCGGCAGGTGGTGTTTGGGCCTTGCCGAGAGCCGGGCTGGTGAGCATGTACGGAGCGGCCAATGCGCCGGCGGCCAATCCTGTACTTTGCTTGAGGATTTGGCGGCGGGTGGTGGTTGTTCGGTTTGCCATGGGCTACCTCCAATATTCTGTTTTTGACTATGCCTTTTATTTCAAAGGCGGTGGTTTATCTCAGGCAGATAGTTTGCCGTCAAACGGGGAATGTTGCAATCGGCCGGCCGGGATGGGCGAATTTCGGGGTTGGTTCGTCGTTTGCTGGCCAGGGAAGGGATAAGAGAATAGGATGAGTGGCACTGCTTCTCTAGGGAGGTTTTTTTGGGAATCTGTTTCCAGTATTTAGATTTTCCTGGTTGCTTTCTTCTGTTTCAAGAAACACTTCGTACTTCCTGTGGTCCTGGTTTCGAGTTTCGGGGCATGGTTTGGCGGAGCAGTGGTTCATCAATGGTTGCTGAGGCAGTAAAAATAGTTTATTGCTGTGGGCAGCAACCCGAAGTATTTATCACAAGTTGTTTGGTAAGCACGAATAAGAGCCTATAGAGAATACTCAAAAAAATATAATTAAAGTAAGCAAAATGATAGATGGATTAGATATTTATACGTTTCAATTTGTAAAATATGATAAGATGCAAAAAGAAATTGATTGAGGTTGTTTCAGATGACTTCTCCAAGAACCGGAAAAATAAATAAAAACGAATTAAAAAAACTAACATATTTGAAACATATCCCTACTGATGGCAGAAACGTGCCAATAGAAATATATTATGATCAAAAGCAAAAGAAGTGGCGATACTGGTTTGTTTCTGAGGGAATTTTGCAAGAATTATATATAAAAGATCTCTATCATGGGGTGTACATATCTAGCAGCCCTGTTTCGCAATATTTAGATTATCGTATGCCTTTTGTAGAGAATGTTCTAAACCACCTGAGTATGCCTGAAATTATTAATAAAACGCACCAAGCAGCCTAA
>CAZMVS010000108.1:0-8833 GCA_964569525.1 uncultured Planctomycetales bacterium | reverse complement strand
CCGGGATTTCAGACGGTAAACCCCGTCCAAAACCCCGGTTTTACATGGTTATCGTATGGCCATTTCGGTCAGATAGGATTATCTTGGACAGCAGTGATTTGCCTTACATTTCCAAACTTATACACTCGCATTAAAATAAAAAAATGCACATCCGTTAACGTTTATGGAGATTATGGCCCATATTTATAAATGCTGTTGAACTCGATGGGCTTTCCCCAGATTTCAGATAATCCAACTGATTCAGAGGCGAGCTCCTGGTTGGGTGTAAGCGTTAGCTTTACCCATTCCGGTTCCGAATCCGGATACGGCGTTTTCAACACCCAACTCATCGATTGCCCTTTTTGTTGACAGATTGTCCTCGCCTTGTATGAAAATTCATCGACGTGAACTGTTACATCAAAAGCACAGCCGATTGGTGTGTTATAATTGTGGACGGTCATGCTCAGTAGTGATTTTCCCTTGTAATGATAAGCGTTGAAATCATAACATGCCACTTGCCACTCACCTTCAACTTTGCCCAGCCGGTCGCCTGAGCCCATACCTAGAACTGCCGGCCTTATTTGCCGGTCGGTAATAAGTTCCGATTCAGTCAATGATTTGTCCGTTGTTATTTTTGATGTTGCCTCCAGTTCCTTACTGATTGTGTACACTGGATTGGATTTCGAAATATCTGTCGGACGCTTGTCAAAGTAATTAATCCTTATTGTGCATGTGACCTTTTGTTCTTTGTTATTTTCCACCTGGATTATCCCATGCCATATTAACGATGTAGGACCTCGTAGTATCAGGTGGCCGGATGATGCGGGTAATAAGTATGTGTATCGCTTGCCGTAGCTTTCACCGTATCGTATTTTGGGAATGGTGTTTTCTATTAGTGGTGGAGTTACGGAGATATCCACGCCATACCATATTTCAGGACCGTGCCATGTGGTTTGCGGTATGATATCGATTTGCACGGGAATGCCTTGGTTCGCCAACGCAGGAGTCTTTGCTTGCAGGTTCAAATCAATAAGACGATTAAAAAACACCTCTTTTTGTTCTGATGTGAGTTTGCCCTGCCTGCGAAGCTCGTTGATTGCCTTGACCTCGTAGCTGGAAAGATCTTTGTCTGTGAATTTGTTGTAAGCTATCTTGGTAAAATGCTCTATTTCCTGTTCGTCTAAATCGTTTGCCTGAAGTCGTCTTATAATTTCCTTGTACTCTTCATAGGGGAATGTCCAATCGTGGTCCTCAATTTCATCTAATAGTGAACTTCCTGTTTCGTATGCAAGCCAATTGATGTTGTTTGATAAGGCTCCAACTATCCTTACTGTGATAGGAATGACTACAAGACCGATTACAATCCACCCGCCAATGATATAACCGCGATTCCGTCGTCGACGACCTCGCTGCCCATATCCAATGACTAGCAAAGCTGTCCCCAGTAATATTAAAAGGGCTAGTAAAAACATATCTGGTTAATCCCGGTAAACTGGCCTTATGTGTTAACTCGCTTAGTGTAGTTGCTCAATGTTCATTTGTTTACTGAAGAGACTAAAATTCAATGCTTCACCGCTGATACCGAAAAAAGAATATAGTGTGCACATATGCCCGGCAAGGGAATACTGGGCTCGGCCCGCCTTAGCTCTACTCGCCTCCACTTTCGTCAATTTCAACCAACACAGGTGGAAGGAGGAATGACTGTGAATATAAGGCCTCAGACGTAAATTACCAGTAAATATTTCTTCCCTTCCGGCCGACGCAGCCGTACTTCTCCCCCCCACTCCGTGATTCCCCTCTCTCTACACCCGTCCTCCCGGCCCACCGTGACTTGGAATTCTACTCACCCCTCTCTCTACCCATCTCGCGGCGTTTCGCCGCGCGATAGGCTGCGCGGAACACCGCGCGTGTTATCGCAATGGGCACGAAAAAGAACGGTACATGACCTCAAAAAAGGAGAAACTGCTATGTCCAATGGAATACGGACTAACGTTACCACAAATAAGCTGGTTATTCCCCAGAATTTCCGCACGCAACAAGCACCCGCCGCGCAAAAAATTTTGACAAAACAAAGCCATTTGAAAATCGTCGTAAGATCCTTATTAGAATAACTTTACATCAATATTAAAGCCACGCTTGGAGGCAAAACAAACCCATTTTGAACCCATTTTTAACCCATTTTGGACCCGTTTGAAACCCGGGCCGGATCCTTATCCATCTTCGTATGCCCTTTGCTGTTTGGCTCGCCTGACCGGTGGACGCCGACTGTCCGCGGTTCTAAAATTGCGGAATATACGAGCAGAACTGAAACATCATTAATAACCTTGATGAGGAACAATCATGCCGCAACCGGAAAAGGTCATCATTGTCGGATCAGGACCCGCCGCCTGGACCGCCGCCATCTACGCCGCCCGGGCTAACCTGGAACCATTGGTCTTCGCTGGCCGCCCCAAGCAGCAACCTTCCCTCGTGCTCCCCGGCGGGCAGTTGATGACCACCACCGATGTAGAAAACTACCCCGGTTTTCCTGAGGGTGTCACCGGCCCGGAAATGATGGCCAAGTTCGAACAACAGGCCGTCCGCTTCGATACCCGCATCCAGACCGATGACGGCCAACACCCCGATGTGTCCGATCCCAACGATGGGCATACCTACAAGTATCATGATTGCACCAAGGTCGATCTCTCCACCCATCCCTTCAAGGTCTGGGGCGAAGATGATCAGCCTATCGAAACCCTCTCCTTGGTCATTGCCACCGGGGCCACTGCCAATTGGTTAGGCCTGGAAAATGAACTACGCCTTGCCCACAGCGGCGGGGGGGTCAGTGCCTGTGCCGTCTGCGGCGGCGCCCTGCCCATCTTCCGCGAAAAAGAGTTGGCTGTCGTCGGCGGCGGCGACTCCGCGATCGAAGAAGCCGCCTACCTCACCAAGTTCGCCAGCAAAGTGTACATGATCCATCGCCGCGATCAGCTCCGCGCCAGCAAAATCATGCAGAAACGGGCTTTCGAAAATCCCAAAATCGAAATCCTCTGGAACAGCGTAGTCACCGACGTACTCGGCGACGAAAAAATCACCGGCCTGCAGTTGAAAGACACCAAGTCCGGCCAGCAACGCGAAATGCCCATCAGCGGGCTGTTTCTGGCCATCGGTCATACGCCCGCCACCGACTTCCTCGAAGGCCAACTCGAGTTGGATGAAAAAGGCTACATCGCCCTGGCCGATCCCTACCGCTCCTTTACCAGCGTGGAAGGAGTCTTCGCTGCCGGCGACGTGGTCGATAGCGTGTACCGCCAGGCCGTTACCGCCGCGGGCATGGGCTGCAAGGCCGCCATCGACGCCGAACGCTGGCTCGGTGAAAAAGGCCTCGCCTGATCATTAGCAACCATCAATCTCGCCCATTACGATAAAAAAGTTATAGAATCTATTAGGCGTATATTAGAAGTATGAATTGGTTGGATCATTGTGTTTTAGAACGTTTTTGAAATTGATTTAGTGGGACTCGGTATTAGTGTTATTTCTCCCCCGACTCGCCGGGGGAGAAATCTTAAATCAATCGGCCTTGCATCGTTCTAAGTTTGTTTGTGTTGTGATATCGGAAAGGTTCCAGATTAATTATTCGAACATTTGCAACTGGTGGCGTTCCAGCCCGAACTTGCTGACCGGATGATCGATCTTCATGGGATACTTGCCGTTGAAACACGCCGTGCAATAATGTGTCGGCGGATGCTTCACGCAGGACAACATCCCTTCAATCGAAAGGTAATGCAACGAGTTGACGCCTAGGTAATCGCGGATCTCTTCTACTGTCTTATGATCAGCCACTAACTTTTTTGCGTCAGGAAAGTCGATACCGAAATAACACCCGTGTCGAATGGGCGGACTGGCTACCCGTAGGTGAATCTCCTTGGCGCCGGCATTCCACAAGGCCCCGATCTTGCCCCGCGTCGTCGTGCCCCGAACGATGGAATCCTCCACCACGATCAGACGCTTACCCTTTACCGTAGGCTTGATCACGTTCAACTTCATTTTCACTGCCAGATTTCGCTGATGCTGATCGGGCATAATGAAAGACCGCCCCGCATAGTGGCTGGTGGTAAACGCCCGCCCTAGTGGAATCCCGCTTTGCCGGCTATACCCCATGGCTGCACATCGGGCACAGTTGGGAATGGGTACCACCGCGTCCGCTTCCACCGGGGCCTCCTTGGCCAGCTTGGCTCCCATCTCCGTTCGCACTTCGTGCACGTTTTCCCCGAATACCTCACTGGCTGGATCCGCAAAGTAAATCTGTTCGAAGATGCAGTACGATGGCCGGGTCTCCTCCCGGGGCGTGATCCATTGGCTTGTTATCCCTGAATCGGTGATACATACCGCTTCGCCCGGCTCAATTTCGCGCACGTACTCGGCATCGACGATATCGAACGCACACGTCTCACTGGCGACCACATACGCCCCGTTGGGCATCTTCCCCAACACCAAGGGGTGAATCCCGAACGGGTCCCTCGCGGCAATCATGCGGTCCTGGAACAGCATCAGTATGCAGTAAGCACCCTGCAGATGGCTGAGCACATGGCTTGCCGGCTGGGCCAAGTCCAAATGATCCGGGTCAGCCAGCATATGCACGATCACTTCCGTATCGCCGGTGGTATTGAAGATGGCTCCCTGCTCTTCGTATTCCTTTCGCAGCAGGGCGGCGTTGATCAGATTCCCGTTGTGGGCGACCGCCACCTGCCCCTGGGAATAGTTCACCAGCAGCGGCTGAACATTAACCGTATGAGACGATCCCGTCGTGGAATAGCGGACATGACCGATGGCTACCGGATTGCGTAGCTCCTCCAACTTCTCTTGGTTAAACACATCCGTGACCAAGCCCATGTTGGCATACCGCTTGAAGCTCCCGTTGTTGCGGGTAACGATGCCTGCGGATTCCTGACCCCGGTGCTGTTGTGCGTACAAGGCCAAATACGTCAGGTTTGCCGCTTCCGGATGTCCGTAGATGCCGAACAGACCGCAATAATGTTTAATTTGTGGGGATGCCACGTCGATGAAAGTCCTCTTACTCCAAGCAGTTCGACGCTAAAAATGCAGACTAACGATCCTGGATCAGCAAGTCAAGTTACGAGGTCAATACGTGATTTTTTATGAACGGAACACCAATCCCTGTTTTCATAATATCAACCACAGTTTTGGCAGTATTGCCTTGAGCTCTAATGGTTTGCGAGGCCGCACACCGGATTATAGACGGCCGGCTATGAGTAGTGTTATCGATGCCTGAAGTTTCTCTTCAAATGGCGGATCAAAAGTTGGACTGCCAATGGAAGGGATTTTTGCCAAACCGACCGGCCGGATGAACCGAAATAGACAACATGCCGGCCGGGGTGGTCTGGGAAGAGACTCGAAGAGAGTTCATGTATTTCTCTTGGGGGCGATCGATCGGCCGATAACATGATGCTTCCTTTGTCCCATAAGGACCGCAGGCATGGCAAATAACAATCATAAGGACGTGCTGACTACGGGACAGGTGGCCCGAATTTGTAACGTGGCCCCCCGCACCGTATCTAAGTGGTTTGATTCCGGCCAACTGCGAGGTTATCGGATCCCCGGCAGCAAGGATAGGCGGATTCCCAAACAGCAGTTGATGCGCTTCATGAAGGCCTACGGTATTCCCCTGGACAACCTGGAGACCGACCAGGTGCGGCTGTTGATCGTGGATGACCAGGCGGATTTGACCGAACTTTTGCGGGATACCTTGTCAGTCGAGCAAGGCTACGAGGTGCAGGTGGCGGACAATGCCTTCGAGGCCGGCGCGTTGACCGAGCATTTTCGACCAAACGTTCTGCTGGTGGATATCAACCTACCGGGGCTTGCCGGCCGCTGCATGTTTCGTTATCTCGCCGGTCGCTCGGAGTTTCAAGATAGCCGCCTTATTGCCACCAGCGCCTCAATGACCGAAGCGGATCGACAAAGTATTCTGCAAAAGGGCTTCCATCACACCATTGCCAAACCTTTCCATATCACCGATCTGGTCGAGGCGATAAAAGAGACTCGGGCCACGGTCGAATAACACGTTCACTTAATGACAACAAAAGAAAAGGATTGTTAATCAACTTGGTATACCGATTGGTTGTGTGTCGGTGACGGGGGTGCTGGAAAGGACAGCTTGGGTGGAGAGGGCGGCGACGATAGCTTGGGCGCCCTGGTTGTCATTCACATCATCATGGGTTAAAGCGTCGTAGCAGCCGCCGGTTTGGGCATCGAGCATGTTCTGACCGTGAATGTTTCGGCCGGTGAACCATTGCTTGGCGAGGCTCGCATGGTTGGCGTAATAGTCTTCGCCGGTGCAATGATGAGCGGTGCAGAGCATTTCCACGATGCTGAAGGTTTCTGCGGGGAGTTGATCAAAGCGGGCCTTGCCGGTGGATCGACTCCATTGACCGTTGGTCCCCACGGGCATCAAAGTATCCTGTTCGAACAAGTGATCAATGGCGAAATCAGTTGTGGTACGGGCTACGGTGACGTAACGTTCTTCGCCGAGCATTTTGTATGCGCGCCACATAGCGGTGGCGATGTTAGCGGCATGGGGGAACCAATGCGGTTCGAACCATTCCCATTCGTTGCTTCGAATCGAATGGTAGCAATCCTTTACCAGCCAGGAGGCAAGAGCTTGGGCCTGTTCGAGATCGCGGCCGGGATCCGCGGAGCGCAATTGCCCGAGAGCTAACAGCCAGTTGGCGGCGGCAACGGGTGAATGAGCTTTTTTCGTTTGAGCGAGGAGTTGTTTCCACCAGTCCGCGGCGGATAATCGCATATCAATGGGTAATTCGGAAACCATCACAGCGGACAAGGCCAAGGCCAATCGTGATTGGACCAATGTGTCCTGGTCATTATCATGCCATTTGCCCCAGGCATCTCGGCGATGATGAACAGTGTCGTCATCGCGACGGGCCTTGTTCAAAAAGGCGTAGTAGGTTTTGGCAAGGGTGCGAAAGATGTCGGCTTCAATGGTATCGCTGACCAGCGCGCACAAGCGCAAGGCGTCTGCGTTTTCAGCAGTGTGGTATCCGGCGAAGCGATCTGGCATGTCACCGCGGGCGGCGTGAATCAATCCCTGGGCGTCGGTCATACGTTTGAGATGTTTGGTTTGCACAGGTAGTGGATTTTGCATGGGTATGATTCTCCTTGGCTTTTTATCGATAGGGAACAAACGCAGTGGGCATCAACCGAGAGGTTGCCTGAACCGCGAACCGCTGGTTTGTCCATTACCGGGAGCTATGCAAGCTGCCGTATGATGGTCCCATATATATTTTCGGTTTTATAGGGCGGAGAAATTACCAAGAAATCCGGGCAAACACCCTAATCTGGGCAAAGTTTTCAAGAGTCGGGCAAGTGCCTTGGATCATGCTGAAAAGGGGGTTTATTGGCGGATCAATTTGAGCAGGGCATCGACAAGTTTCTTGATGCCGGGCAGGACGTCGGCCGGATTTTCACCGAGCATATAAGCCGGTGTGGTCACCAAGCGGTTTTTTTCGTCCACGACGCAGGAATCAACGGGGCATTCCTCATGTTGGGCGCCCATGTGTTGGATGGCGGCTGCGGTATCAGGGTCATTTCCGATAGTAACACGGGCGTTTACTTCACGTTGGCCGACTACGCGGGCCAGCAGAGCGGGGGCAATGCAGATGGCGCCGACGGGTTTTTTGGCGTCCAGCATTTCGCCGATCAGCCGTTCGACGTCGGGCAGCACGCGGCATTGTGGTCCGTCGTTGGCGAAGGTGCACAGATTCCGGGCCGCCCCCAGGCCGCCGGGAAATACAAGGGCGTCTATGTCGGCGGCGCGCACGTCGGCGAGTTTTTTAATGTCCCCGCGGGCGATGCGGGCGGATTCGGTGAGGACATTTCGTTTTTCAGTACTGGGAGAGCCGGTTTGATGGTTGATGACAGTGGGCTGTTCAACATCGGGAGCGCAGCAGATAACCTCCGCTCCTGCCTGGTAGAGACTGAGCAGGGTGAGGGTTGCTTCATGAATTTCGGAACCGTCCCAGACGCCACAACCTGACAGACAAACCGCTACCCGTGCCATTTTGGTACTCCTTTTGCTTTATTCTGACACATGGCTTTCAATCTTTAAACCATGTTCAGGCTGGGTTCAAGTTGGTTGGCAGATGCCAATGGTAAGGAGGAGGCGGAAAGCAAGGTAAAAAGTGAGTTGCCTCGTTTCTCTTATCCATTCCGTGCTAGGATAAGCGAAACGAGGCAATCGGATCGGGAAATATATTTTTCGAAGCGTCTTATTTCATCTCGGCACTAATAGGAGTATCAATTAGCATGCCAGAGGGGAACGAGGACTAAAAAACGCCCATGAAATGACTTAAGTGCTTTATATTAAATAATTTATGTATAAATAACTTTTTGGGCCGAGAATCTGGTGATTTGGCGGAGTGTGACTGGATTGTCACGAAGATTCGTGATATTGGCGTCACGCTATGATGCGGGCATCACGTTTTCTGGGCTGATTCTGTCAGGGGAGTTCGATTTTGAGTTGTTTGATTTTGCGGGAGAGGTTTTCCCGGGCCAGGCCGAGGATTTCCGCCGCCTTGGTGATGTTCCCCCCGGTTTCGGCCAGGGCCTGGCGGATGTACTGCCGTTCAAAATCAGCTCGGGCCTCGGCGAGGGGGCGAAGGGATTCAGCGGCAGGTTTCTGCTCCGTTGTTGTCGAAGGAGAGGGGATAGCTGGTTCGGTGACGGTATCGCCGGCCTGTTGGCCGATCATGTGTCTGACTACGTCAGCGGAGATTTGGTGACCGCTGTAGAAGATGTTCAAGCGTTCTGCCAGGTTGCGGAGTTGGCGGACGTTTCC
>CAZMVS010000107.1:0-3333 GCA_964569525.1 uncultured Planctomycetales bacterium | reverse complement strand
AATTTATCGTTCAGGATACCCCAGCGGACAGGTAAGGAAGGCATGATGCTTAACTGTTTGAAGGTTGTGCCCTGCGCTTTGATCTGGCGGGACGGGTCCGTGGCCATGCCCATGCCAGTGGCGGCGAGAGCTTTTTCGAATTGTTCCTGCAATTCGTCGGCTTTTTCGCCGGCCTGGATGACAAGAGCTAAGTCGGCCATGGGGCCCATGGCGCCCATTTCCGCGCTAATCAAGGAAAAGGCGGAGGGATATTCATACGCGGCGTATAAAACGGGCAAAAATTCATTGGCCACGTTGGCGGGTTTGTCAGGAATGTTCTCGAAGATGACTTTTTTGATACTGGGCCAGGTTTTTTCGTGCCAGGTGTTTGAGAAGTGTTTCATCTGGGGCTCGGCCCACAGGCGGGAGAATTCCGTATCTTCGAACAACTCTTCAGCCTGGTCACGGCCGGGCCATTGCAGGTACATGACAATTTGTTGGGGCATGAGCTGGGGCATTGATTGCGGGTCATTGGCGGATTGATCCGCAGCCTGCACGAAGGTCAGGGGACAAAGTATAACTATGGCAGCCAAGGTGGAGAGAAACATTTTTCGGATGCGCATGATACATGCTCCTTGTGAATAAAAAGTTACGGCCAAATGGATTTATGGCCAAGCGGATTCCACCCCCCGAATAACCTGATTACGTGCCTGGTCCAGAGATTGTTTAAGGCGGGCACCGGCAGCGCGGCGATGGCCCCCGCCGCCCAATGCGTTGGCGATGGCGGACACGTCGATATCCACCCCGGCGACTTCCGGCGATTTACTGCGCAGGTTGATGCGGACGGTTCCGTCATCTTGCAGACTTAATAAAGAGGCGACCACGACAGAGCCGACGTTCATTAATTCGTTGACCAGTTCTTCGGCGTCGGCCGGCTGGGCGTCGGCCCGGGCGAACATTTCCGGGGTAAGTTCAGCGAGGGCGAGTTTGCCGCCTAATTCAAAACGTACGGTGTTGAGCATTTCGCCCTGCAGGCGCAGGCGGGCCGGTGAATACGCGCTATACAAGCGGGTATATAAAACGTCTGGGCGTACGCCCTGGTCGATGAGTTTGGCGGCGGCCTGCAGGGTTCGCCCGTCAGAATTGGGAAAGCGGAACCAGCCGGTATCGGTACCGATGCCAGTAAGTAATGCTTCGGCGGCGGGCAGATCGATCGGCCAATTCATCTGGCCGGCCCATTCGTGGATCAACAAGGCAACGGAGGAGGCGGAAGGATCGATGATCTGCAGGTCGCGTTTTGGTTGGCAGACGTCGTCATTGGTGGCGTGATGATCAACCACGATGCGCGGGGATTTACTGATTTTGAGAAAGTCTGCATAACCTTCCAGTTGATTCCAGCTGCAGGTATCGAGAATTAAAATACCGGAAAATTCTTCGTCGAGGGTGGGGCTGTGTTCCGGCATCCAGGTATGAAACGGGCATACCTGGTTGAGAAAAGCGTACCGGGCGGGGAGTTCTTCCTGCATCATGATGGTGGCGTGTCGGCCGAGCTGATGAATGATTCGTCCCATAGCGGCGGCGGCAGCGAGGGCGTCTCCGTCGGGGCGGCGATGGAAAAGGATCAGGGTTCGCGGCCAACGGACCAGCATGTTTCCCGCTTGCTGCCACAAATTAGTAAGCACACGTTTCCTTTCATGCAAAGAATGATGGTTATGCAGGTCGGCGTATTTGTTTACTCGCAGCGAGTTCTACTTTATGTTTTTCAATCTTCTTGGGCTGAGCGATTTTTCCGGCCCCGAACTTTCTTTCTCGCCAATTGTCTCATTATTGGCGGACAATGCAACATTATACGGACGCCCGAACGTCAATTATGTTTCTCTAAACTTGGGAAATTTTCCCATGATTATGTAACAAACCGGTCACTAAATTTTCAAATTCACGGGCCATTTGGCAGGCTGTGAAGTCGGACTCAATTTTGCTTTGAGCGTTTCGGCCGATCTGTTTGCGCCGGTCAGGATCGTCGATTAGTTCGATCAATACTTTCGCAAGCTGATCAGCGGTGGGCGGATCGAAGAAGCGACCGGTGTGATGATCGATAAGGGCTTCGTCGAGCGAACCGGCGCGCGGAGCGACGAAAGGTTTGCCTGTTGCCATGGCTTCCAGCATGGCCACGCTGAGGCATTCGCAACGGCTGGTGAGGCATACGATATCCATGCCTTGTAGCAGTTCGGCTACATCATCCCGGGCACCAAGCCACTTGATAAACTTACCTTCAGGATCAATCTCGTTGATTTTTTTCTGTACTTTTGAGCGGGAAGGACCATCCCCGATAAGCACAAAAACAGCGTTCTTTCGCAAGTTATGGATTTGCCGGGCGGCTTCGATAAACAAATTCTGTTTTTTGACGGGACGAAGGTTACTTATATGGCCTATTATTATTTTATGAGGATCCTTGACACCCATTCGTTGGCGGGCCGAGGTTTTCCATTCAGGTATCCGAAAGCGGGACACGTCAATACCATTGCGAATTACATGCAGGCGTTGCGGGGAAATTTTTTCATGGCGGATTAGGGCTTCTTGGTGGCGTTTTCCCAGAGCAACGAAAGCGTCCACCCAAGGATATAAAAATCGGTTGATCCGCTCGAAGGCCTGGTAATCGACAGTGGGAAAAACATGAGACCAGACGATGACCGGTGCGTCGATGTAGCGGCCGGCGAGGGTTGACCAGAACATTCGGTCGCCTCCGCTTCCGACGGCCATTATGCAGGCGGGTGCATATTTACGAAGCAGGCGGATTATTCGAGCCGCCACCCGGAAATCATATTTATGTGCTAATAGGTGTTGATGGACGGGAATTTGATTTTGGTACAGAACCTCGGCCCCTGGCCCCGCTTCTTTCAAACACAAGGCCACTGGTCGAACAATCCGGGGATTGAGAGTTTGAGCCAAACGAACCAGCATCGCTTCCGCCCCTCCATGGACCAAGGTGTTGGTGACCAATAGAAGATGGGCAGGTTCGTTTAAGGGCATGTAAATTTCCTTTGTGGATTGGCAATGGTAATCGCAACCCAGTCAATCAAATGGGCCGAAGGTTATGTTTGGGATTTTATCACCTAATCGGCAATCGTGTGATATTATTTATAGTAAACAAGGGGTGATATCATGTCGCTCTACAATGTCTTATTCGTGTGTAATGGTAATTGTTGTCGTTCCCAGATTGCGGAAGCCATTATGCGCAGGATGGGCTCCAGGCGGTTTCAAGTATTCAGCGCCGGTATGGAGCCGGCCGGCTTCATTCACCCCCTTGCGGCCCAAGTAATGGAAAAGATGGGTTTTGAAACCACGGGCCAGTTT
>CAZMVS010000106.1:0-3667 GCA_964569525.1 uncultured Planctomycetales bacterium | reverse complement strand
CTGCCCAGCGGCCGGCATCCGATAAACCTGGCCACCATGGCAGAAATCGATTTGCGGTTTCCGGACGTCAAAATGGAGATTAACATGAGCGCGATGGAGAAAGAAAGCCAACAGTTTGCGGAAGAATTGGCTCAACAGGCCGACGTCGCCAATGACGAAGAAGTGCAAGCAATCCTCAACGATTTGGATGAAGTCCAACAAAACGCGGAGGCTTCCCCCGAAGAATTGGAACAATTCGAAGCCCGGCAGGATCCTGACAAGATCATGGAGTCTGCCTTGGCCGACGCCAACGAACTACTGGATGGCATGGACGACGATTCAGCAGACGAAGAGCAAGCCCTCGAAATGCTGGCCGAGTCTGAAAACCAGGCCCAACCAACAGAAAATAGTAAAACAAAAGCTGACTTGCCCGAAACAAGTTCCGAGGAGGCGTCAGAGGAAATAGCCAATTTCACCATGGCAGAATCGAACCAGCCGGAACAAATTCAAGAGCCGGAAACCTCCACCGAAGAACCGGTTCAACAGCTCAAACAGCCCACCGACCCCGAAAACTCCCAAACAGAGAAGATCGAAGACCAGCTCAATGCGACACAGGAACATCTCGACTCCATCAACTCCGCCTTCTCTGAAACTGCCGATGAATTGAACGAATTGTCCGACGCCATCCAGGAAACCATTAACGAACAACCTGATCCATTCCCTGGGCAGGAAGATAGTTTCGAAGAATCAAACAATACTGAGCAAGCCTTGGATACCACTAACGAAATCCAACCGCCTGTAGCTGACCAGGTCCATGCACCCGCCTCAGCGGCAAATCCGACGGGCATCCAAACTGACGAGATTCGCGCCGCGATTGAACAGGTAAAAACGAACCTGTTGGCCGGCCTGAATCAGGTCGGCAATGTCTTGGACCAGATCGACAAAGTTTACCAGGAAACGGAAGCACGAATAAGCCGGTCCACCGAATGGCAACAGGCCTTACAGCAAGCCCATGAGGCGGGAACCCAATTCGCCGAATCACAAAAAACAGCGACCGCAGCCCGGGAAAATTACGAACAGGCTCAGCAACAAGCAGATGAAGCTTTACAGACTTGGCAAACCGCCCGGGAACAAGCAGACGCCGTCGCTCAACAAGTACAGGCCTGATAATATCCCGGTTCCCAAAAAACCAGACCCATCAAAGCCCGGCTTCCAAGGTCGGGCTTTTTGCTTCAAGCTCCAACCAAACAATCACATATCATACAAGAATCAGCAGCTCAAACTCCTCGGAAACCACATAAAAACCCTAAAAACAAGACAGTCATATAAATTTCACTATTCTAACAAGGTTATTTTAGATAAACTGTTTGCTTGGGAAGTTATAAACATGGGCAAAGTAAATTTTTCAACAATAAAGGAGTCCGCGGTGTTTCAATCGTTGACAACCTTACGTAACTTCTTTGTAGTGCTCTTATGCCTGTCTGTTATTCAAGTTGCCAAAGCGGATAACTGGTTGTCACACGTCAACGTCAGTGAAACACCCGGCTACTATTCAGTTAATCCCAGCATGGATTTTGACACCGCCGACCAACTACACGTGGCCTACTTCGATTGGGAAGGCTATTACATCAGGTTGTTTTATGCCCACCGCGCGAATGACACGTGGCAAAACGCCCAACTCAACGGTTTCAGCGCTTCCAGCGGGCGAATGTCCGGACCTTTCCTGACGATCACCCCGGATGATGTTATTCACATCTGTTACGGCATCGAACATGTTATCTACGAAATGACTAAACCGGTTGACGGCGGGAACTGGGCCGCTCCAGTCCGCATTGACGACATGACCGGCACGGAAACCTGGATTTGTGGACTTGAATGCGATTCCACGGGTGGCCTGTATTTTCTGTACATGCACCTGTTCGATCAGAACGCCGGCATCTATGGCCGATACAAACCGCTTGGCGGTTCGTGGCAATCCTCGGAATTGATCCGCCCATGCGCCAGCGACGATATCAGCCGACCGGTCGGTGCCTGGCTGGCCGTCCATGAAAACACCTTTTACGCCAGTTATCATTGGAAAGATACAAAAACTGGATATTACAAAAAACGGCTATCCGAGGGGACTTGGCAGCCTGAACAAACCGTCGCCGGCAAAGCATACAAACCAAGGGTGGCGGTCGCACCCGACGGTAGCGAAATGGCCTTGGTTTATTTCTACAATCGTGGCCAATGCGATCTGGACTTCACCGTCTTCGCCAAGTTCTCTACTGATGGCGGCACGACGTGGACGTCCGAACAAACAATCTCCGATAACTGCTGGGTCTCCCGGGATGCGGACGTTGTTTATGACATCTACAACAACGTGCACATCTTCTATCAACGTAGCGAATACGACGGGGATGATTACGACGTCTGGTACCGGGCCCGTATCGCCGGCCAATGGACACAAAACCAGAACATGACCAACAATCCAAGCCGTTCCGGCGTACCAATGAATGCCGTGGAAACCAAGGACGGCGTCCTGTACCTGGCCTACACGGATAACCCCATCGACGGATACGAAGACGTTTATTTCACCCGGACCGATACCCAAATATTCGCCGATCCCCCCCCAATTCAATCCCACTGTTTGGATCGGCGAGTCGTTGGCCGACGATACGCTATTCATTTCCAACGGCGGTTCAGGCACGATCACTTACACGTTGAACGAAACTGCCGACTGGTTGACTATCTCCTCCAACGGTGGCACGGTCGGCAACGTCCCTGATCAGATTACGCTAAGCTATGATCTTGCCGGCTTACCAAAAGGGCTGTACGAGACCACCATTACCGTCACCGCCTCTGCAGCTTTCAATAGTCCCGTATGGATCCCCGTCAGACTCGAAATCCAATCCGTCAAACCCGACCTGGACAGCGATGGCGACGTGGACATGGAAGACTGGGGAATCCTGCAGCGATGCCTGAGCGGGCCTTTTAATCCACCCGCCCAAAACTGCACGGAAGCCATTCTCGACGGGGATAACGACGTTGACGAGGGCGAAGTGGCCATTTTCATCAACTGTCTCAGCGGCGCCGATGTCCCCGCCGATCGCAATTGTGATTGAGCAACGGAACAGACCGCCCACCTTCCATTGTTTCTGTTGTACAATAATGAAATATCCCGCTAAAAATGGTTCAATAAACCTGCCGGGAAATTAACGTCGCGTCGCAACTTCAAGCGCTGGCTCATTATAGGCAGCACCTTTTATGGACCTTTTCAGCGAACAACGCCGAGCCGCCTTTAACCGGGTCCAACCCCTGCCGGTCCGCATGCGCCCCCGAAATTTGGATGAATTTCTGGGCCAAGAGCATTTTCTCGGCCCGGGCAAGCTGCTCCGTCGGCTACTGGCCGCTGATCGACTAAGCAGCACGATTTTCTACGGCCCGCCGGGCACCGGAAAAACCAGCTTGGCCCACATCATCGCCGGGCATACCAAGTCGGTATTCGTCGAGCTCAATGCCGCCGGCGTAGGCGTCAAGGAAGTTCGCCAAACCATGGAGGACGCCAAACATCGGCTGGCCGCCAATCGACAACGGACTGTTTTATTCCTCGATGAAATCCACCGCTTCAACCGAGCCCAGCAGGACATCTTGCTCAACGATGTTGAAAACGGGCTGATCATCCTCATCGGGGCTACCACGGAAAACC
>CAZMVS010000105.1:0-4995 GCA_964569525.1 uncultured Planctomycetales bacterium | reverse complement strand
CGAAGTATCCCATTCCGTAGCTCGTTGAAACTCTCGCCCCTCCCAGAAAAGGCGGGTTGCCAACAAAGCCATCAAAGCCGCCATTCTCCCGCTGGTGGCCAAGGACGGCATGCCTGATATCGCCGAGCCGATTTACCAGGCGGTTCGCCAGCGCTGGCCCGCACAGTACGATGTCAAACAGTCTATTGGCAAACGTTATGCCCGCATGGACGAAGCGGGCACACCCTTCTGTTTTACCATTGACGGACAAACCAAGGAAGACGGCACGGTCACCGTCCGTGATCGGGATACCGGGAGCCAGGAGCGCATCGACAAATCGCGAGTGGTGGAATTTTTGGAAGACAAGTTGAATGGCAGCTGTTGCGACCAAGGAAAAGAATAAACTTCGCCGTCAACAAATGCGAATAGAACCAAATGAAAGGGACCGGTCGGCTGGCCGGTCCTTTTTTATGCAGCAATCGAGTTTTATAGCATGATGTTAATGTGGTGTATTTGAATTTACCGTTCGCAATATGCTTCAGCCTCCAGTTCGAACAAAAGGTCATTCCGGCAGATGGTGTTACAGGAAACGACCAGGGGCATAAACTGAAAAGCACGTTTGAACTGTGGTTTGCGGATAACACTTGTGTCGGAAGCATTTTTGAAATAGGCGGTAGCCTGGACCACGTTAAACCATTCCATATTCTGTTCTTCCAGAAGGGAGTGCACAGCCTGCACGGTGTGATTCACTTGGCCGCTCAGATCATTTTGGTAGATGGTGAGTCCCTGTTGGTCGATGGCGGCAGTGCCTGAAATCCATAGCTTCTTGTAATGTGAGGTGTTCAGTAGCAAAGCCCGGCTGAAGGCGCTATTGTAGGAAGTGGCAGGGCACTGTAATGAAGAATCGATTAGTTGGATTTTTGCTTCGCTGTTGTTCGGCTTAAAGGCCAATGCCCCGGCAATGATGGCGGAGCCTTGCGGGTTCGCCCCCCCGATGCCGGTACTGGCCGGCAGTTTGCCAACACCTTTTTTCTTGAAGAACTCGTTACGTACATTGTTGAAATCACCATACCAGGCGAGGATGTGATCAAGAAAAAACCAAGTGCGCACCACGTGGCTGAAATCCATCCCCGCCTGTTGAAGTAAATCGTCTATCTGCGTGAAGACTTCGCGAGCTTGTGCGGCAGGCGATTGTTTCTTGCCACTGGGAGTAACGCCTTCCAGTCGGCAGTATTGGCCGACCTCATCGCTGAAAAAGTTGCCTGTAATTCGGCCTTTCGCATCGACGAATTTTATTTTGGATCCGGTGGCGGCCCAGATTTGCGCACCACCGAGTTGACTTGTGTCCTGGCTGATGATTTTTGTCGCCGGCCAGTCGCAAGGGGAAAACGTTTGCTTGAAGGCCTGGCTTTCGGCGTCTTCTTCACCAATCGGTATGAAGACCTGTTGGGATATGATTTGGGCCTTATGATGTTGTAAGGCATCCTGGATTTTACTGTAGAGTTCCGACCAGGTGGATCCGGCGGCTGGGGTGGCCTTGATCCACAATTCCTTTAGTGGTCCGCGTTCTTCCGCCACCGTATATAGATAAGGTTCCGCCATAGTTGCTCCAAACTGGTTGAATTTCCTTAGGGTATCGAAGATTCTGCTGCATATTGCTTGGAAGCGTTGTTCTTTTCATGCCCCTATCTTGTTCCCTATCTATAATCATCATTAGGCAGATTCGCAAGACGATGGCTGGAGGTGTTTTATGCGACCGGCATACTGGATGGTAGCGAGCATGTTGACGTTTAGTGGCTGCGGTTTGTGTGGACCGCCCCTTGAGGTGGTCGAGCGCGTGGATCTTACGCGCTATATGGGCTTGTGGTACGAAGTCGCCCGTTATCCCAACTTTTTCCAGTTAAGTTGTGCTGGAGGAACAACCGCTTTTTACGCCCTGCGCGATGATGGAAAGGTGGACGTTACAAACTCCTGTCGGCAGGGATCGTTGGACGGCGAGATTGACGAAATCGAGGGCGTAGCCCGTGTTGTTGATGAGCATACCAACGCCAAACTGAAAGTGCGCTTTGGGTTATTCGAGGGCAATTACTGGATTATCGGGCTGGATGAGGACTACCAATGGGCGGTGGTCGGCGAACCGACCCGCAATTTCCTATGGATTTTAAGTCGCACACCTCAATTGCAATTGGAAACCTACGAGAGGATTCTCTCCTTGGTGGAACAAAAGGATTATGACCCGGCCCGGTTGGAAAAGACTCCCCAGCCGGGCGATTGAAACCATTGGCCTACTTGTTTTATTCCACGCAAGGCATTTCTTTAAACTCAAATTCTGAATGATATTAATAGGCGTTGATCGCATATTAATTGTTTTGTTCTTTGTATGTACGATTTGCTACAATAAAGGGAGGATATACGAAGTCTGGAGGGTTTTATTGGTGAAACATCAAGGCTGTCGTGGAGCAAAGATAATCTACCTCTGGTTATGGGCAGGGATATTTTTAACTGTAGTCGGGTTGTGCCCATCGGCCGGCCGGGGGGATTCGCCATATTTATATGGTATTCACTGGTGGGGCTATGATTCTGGACAGCCTTTTGACGATCAACCGGCTGTTTTATTGGACTGCCCGGAATACGGCGGGTGGGATCTGGAGATCGTATTGACGCATTCGGAGTGGGGCCCACAGGCTAATTATTACCAGCCACTGTATCAGCACCTGTACACGAATCGAAACATGAGCCTCGTCACCCGCATTGATTATAACTGGGGACAGACGGTTCCCGCGCCGTCGAATCCGGATCAGGCGGGATGGCCGGACGACGTGGTCAACTTGGTTAACAGCCTGGGATCCTATGCCCACATCTGGCAGGTCGGCAACGAGCCGAACATTTTAGGCGAGGGTCATGAATGGCCGGACCAGAAAATCACTCCCACCGGCTATGCTCAAATTTACCAAGATGTTCGCCAGGCCGTTCATATAAATGCCAATCCCAGTCCCGCCGGCGAGCATATCGTGTTGATCGCCCCGCCCAGTCCGGGAGGCGCGACCGGCCAGCGCTGGATGAGTGGTACCGATTGGCTGGGCCAGGTGATCAATAATATTCCCAACGAACAGATCGACGGTTTCGCCCTGCATTCGTATGGCGGATCGTCTTCGAGCTTCATGAGTACCCTTCAGGATCAGTTAGCAGTCATTGACAGTAAGGGTTTATACGATAGGCCGGTATATGTTACCGAATGGAACCGCTACAGCGATCCGAATGATCCTCAGCAGGAAAAAGATGCTGCCCAATTTTGCCGGGATGCATTTGCCGCGGTGAATAACTGGAACCAGACGAAAGGTAATCATAATATCGTGTGCATGGCGTGGTTTGTTTATGACGCGGACAACCAGGCGGGCGGCGGATGGAACGGCTATTCGATCGAGTATTGGCGGGACCACGGCATCTACGGGCCGGGCAGCCAGCATGATTTATATACTGCCTATGAACAGACCGTGGATTTGCGCTATCCCGCCGGCCGCAAAGGGAAGTATATCGCGGATTTCAGTGCGTCCCCGACGTATGGCGCGCCGCCGGTAACGGTGCAATTTACTGACGAATCTTACGGGACAGCTACCGGCTGGACGTGGGATTTCGGTGACGGGGACATAAGTCACGACGAGAATCCTGTTCATACCTATACGGACGCCGGCAATTACACGGTTAGCCTGACGGTGAATGGTGGAGCGTATATGCCGGCCACGGAAACAAAAGTGGATTATATTATAATCCGCCCGTATCCCGGTGATTTCGACGCAGATGAAGACGTGGACCTTGAAGATTTTGGATTTTTGCAGGGATGTCTCAGTGGAATGAACATTCCGCCAACTGATCCCGATTGCATAGCCGCCGACCTGGATGAGGATAAGGACGTGGATCAGGCCGACATGGGAATATTCATTAATTGCCTAAGCGGTCCGAACATACCGGCTGACTTTTTCTGTGCGGAATAGGCGTCGTTCCAATTCGTTGGAATTTATTTGGATATACATCTCTAAATGTTCTGAAATATAGTTTTCCCACAAATTTTTTCTATGAAGAGGTATTCTGAAGAGGGCAATTGTTATACTTTGTTGGGCTGATGATTGTAAGTATTTATTGAATAACTGATTGTTGTCGATCGGGTATTTTTTGTTTTCTTCCGTGATTGTAAATTATACTGGAGCAAATTACTGGTAATATCCATTGTAAACTATGATTTGTTTTTTTTGCAGATGGTTGAGAAAAAAAACACATTTACATAATAGGGGTAAATTGATTAGGATAGCCGTTAAGCTGCGCAAGTTTGATAAAAAAGGCTATCTCCGGCTGGTGGATTTTGAGCCGGCGGTATTTCCGTAGTAAACATATTCTTGTTTGCAGTTCGTATTTGCGATTGCAAGATTTAACCAATGTTAAAACGGGGTGTGGAGGACACGACAATGATGCGAAAAGCGTATGTATGGTTAGGGATTTTGGTTTTTGTCATCAGCAGTTCACCTGCCTGGGCTACTCAGTTTGTTTGGAAGTATCAAACAGTGGACCCCCAACCCAGTACGAACCAAGGTTTACAGGTCGGCTTGTCCATTCGCGTGAATCAGACGTGGCCAACTGTATTTTACAACGGCACGCAGAATACCCCTGACCAGTTTATTGCCGCCTCCGCTACGCCAGCGGGTTGGCAAAAAACGGCGGTGGGATCGATTAATAATGCCAGCAATGTTCATTCAATGCACGGTCCCAGCGGGCAGGCGGGAACGGTGTGGAAAGGAAGTAGCGGAGTATATTTCACCCAGAGTTCGTCCAGTGGATGGTCCACTTCTATGGTTAACAACAAGGGGATTCCTGGTAGTGCGGATTATCTTTCCAGCGATCAGCCTGTGGTATCTTACCTGGATATGGGGCAGGCTAAGGTGGCCGCCTATGACGGATCGACGTGGAATACGGAGTCCGTATCAACTGTTAGCAGTCCGAATGCGTTATCTATGGCTGTTGGGC
>CAZMVS010000104.1:0-6430 GCA_964569525.1 uncultured Planctomycetales bacterium | reverse complement strand
CCAGACGGGCAACGGTGTCGCGGAGTTGGCAGATGACCTGATCCTTTTTGACCAGGTCGCCTTCCTCAACGTCAAGCGTTTTAATCAGGCCGGCGACTTCGCTGGCAAGCAGGCTACGGGTATAAGGCTCGATAGAACCGACCAGGGTGATGGTTTCAGCCACTTTCTGTTGACGGGCGGAGACGACGGCCACTTTCGTTTGCATGCCCATCGGCTGGGCGGAGAGTGTTGCCGTCCAGGCCAGGGTGAAAAGCATGGCTGCAGCGAGCAAGGGTGTTTGGCGGAACTTTGGATGACAACTTTGCCGACTGTGATGGTCGGAACGAGATGGATAACAATTTGCTTGCGTGAAATGGTTTTTGGTTACCAAGATTATCTTCCTGTTGGTTGTGGGGGTAACAGATTTTAGTCCAAGCGGGACTTCAGTCATGTGCGATTTCGACAAATCGCGTAATTTAATGTAATCCTTTGTTAAATATGAAATTAAAACTATTTGCAGAAGCTTGGTCGTGTTTTTTGGTGCTCGATAGTCTCGTCAAAGTAACTACAAAAACATGGACGGGTATCGTTTTACAATCGAATTATTTCACACCTGTTAATTATATTCCTCAAAAAGCGACTTGCAAGCCGGCTCTTGAGGTTCGGGGAGGTCTGTTGGAGAATCTCGGGGATGCGATTAATTGGTCGGCTGGCGAGTGTGCTGGGGGGATTGGTTTTTCCGCGATTATGCCCAGGGTGTGGGCAGTTGTTAAGCGGGGAGGAGAGGGTCTGGTGTTTGTCATGCGGGGCGGCGTTGGCGGAGCAAGTGGGGGCGGATTACTGTCCGCGTTGTGGGTTGGAGGCCAAGCCGTACTTGACGGGTGAGGACGGTTGTCCGGTTTGCAGGAGACAACGTTGGCCGGTGGACGGTTTCGCCCGGGTGGGGGCATACGAATGGCTTTTGCGGAATTTGATCGGCAAATATAAGTTCGGCCGACGGCAGGAGATGGATCGCTTGTTGGCGGAGATGCTGGCTGACGCGGTGCGGGGATCATTCTGGGGCGAGCGGATCGAAGCCATCGTGCCGGTGCCCGGGGACTGGAGGGACCGGTTTCGGTATCGGTTTTATCCGGTGGGTTTGTTGGCGGAGGGAGTAGGAAGGGAGTTGGGGATTCCTGTGTATCCGCTGGTGGGGGTGCGGGGCAAGAAGCGTCGCCAGTTGGAGTTGCCGGAATCGGAGCGGCCGGGGAATGTACGGGGGGTGTTTTACTTGCGGGCAAAAGCGCAGGTGCGGGGTATGAAGTTGTGTATTTTAGATGACGTTTCTACGACGGGTTCGACGTTGAAAGAGATCGCCAGGTTGTTGAAAGAATCAGGGGCGAAAGAAGTTTACGCGGCGACGTTGGCGAAGACGAGGCCTCGATCCGGTTAGGAAACTTTATCTTTCTCAATAAAAAACCCCGGATTTGCCGGGGTGTGTGTGGAAACTATGGATGAAGAAAGTGGTGGCGGTTTGTCCTTTTGGTGACAGTTGTCACTGCTTGGCTATTGTTGATAACGGCTTAAAACGCGGGGCAGTTGATCTTGGAATAAATATTTTTACAACGCGAGAAGTGTTAAAGGGTTTTGCGAATTATCGGCGTTGATAGGGGATGAGTCGGCGGTAAATGGGTTCGTCGGACGTTGGGATGGTCAATTCAAGTTCCGGTAATTCGATCAGATCCAGGTCCCGGGCTGTTTTTGAGCCTGCTTTCTGTTCCTGCGGATCGAGTTGTCCGGCTTTATAGAAGACGGCCCATCCATGGGGATGGATCAAGGTGTGGATTTCGCGGAGGAGGGGCCGAATTTTGCCTACGGCGCGTAGGGTAATCAAGTCGAAAGTGTGCGCGCCATGGCGGGTCAGGTCGGCGGCGCGAGCATGGGTTGCGTGAAGATTGCCCAGGTGGAGGATTTCGGCGGTCCGGTTGATGAAATCCGTTTTTTTGCGCGTGCCGTCGATGGCGGTGATCGTCCAATGCGGGCACATGATGGCCAGGGGCACGGCGGGGAAGCCGGCGCCGCTGCCTACGTCGAGCACTTCGAGATTGCGTTTTGTGGGAAGAAAATCGGCGGTCAACAAGGCCAGGGAGTCGGCATAATGTTTTACGGCGGCTTCTTTGGGGTCGGTAATGCGGGTCAGATTAAATCGGCGGTTGGCATCGATCATCAGGCAGAAGTGCCGGAACATTTGGTCGGCAGCGTCGGGGGAAATTTCCAAGCGGAGTGCTTGGCAGGCGTGTTCCAGAGTTTTCAGAAAAAGTTGATGCTGGTCGGAATTACGGGTGTTAGAATGCGACATGTGAGTATCATAGATGGGTCATAAGCTCAGTAAAACCCCGCTGGTCTTGAAGAAATGGCTGGGAGCGTGTAATTTTGGGCCACTTGGCTCAGTTATCGAATCCATCCAGACATGCATGCCGGCGGATCGCATCGCTTGAAACGTCAAGTTTTTTGATGAATTCACAAGAAGGAAGGAAATTGTAACCGTGGCAGAAATTATTCCATTTTGTGCACTACGCTACAACGCGGATCGTTATAACCAGGATTTGTCCCCTGTAGTTGCTCCGCCGTACGACGTGCTGAGCGAAGAGGACAAGCGGAATTTGCTGGAGCAATGTACGGAGAACATCGTGGAGGTGGACTTGCCTTATGTACCGCCCAAAGAGGCGGGGCCGGATGAGGTGTACCAGCAGGCGGCGGAGCAGATTACCCGCTGGCGGGCGATGGGGGTTCTGGTGCAGGAAGACAAGCCCGCTCTGTATGTTTATCACCAGGTTTATAAGCACGGTGGTCAACAGTTTACGCGGAAGATGTTTTTCGCCCGGCTGCGGCTGGAAGAGTTCGGCAAGGGGAGTGTTTTTCCGCACGAACATACCTTTGGCGGGCCGAAAGAGGATCGTCTGAAGTTGATGAAAGCGAGTCGATGTCAGTTATCGGCGGTTTTCGGTTTGTACAGTGATCCGGGGAACGAGATTTCGGGTGTGCTGAACGTGGACAAGCAGGAGCCGACCGCCACTGCCGAGTTAGAGGAGGTCGCCAACAAATTATGGGTTATTCAGGATGAGAAGATCCTGGAAACAGTATGTGGGCAGATGGCGGACAAGTCTGTGTATATTGCGGATGGTCACCATCGTTACGGGACGGCGTTGATGTATCGAGACGCGTTGGCGGAACAGCAGGGCGGTTTGCCTGATGATCATCCCGCCAATTTCGTGCTGGTCGGTTTTTGTGCGATGGAAGATCCGGGAGCGATAATTCTGCCCACGCACCGGGTGATCAGCGGTTTCGGGAACAATACGGCGGAAGATGTGCTGGAAGCGTTGTCCAAGGGCATGGAAATGCGGGAAATTTCCGGCGATGGTGATCCGGAGGAATTGTTGCCGCAGGATTCGCCGGACGATTTGATCGTGTACGCGGCGGAAGAGGGACGGATGTTGGCCGGGCGATTCACGAATCGACAGATTTTAGAGCAGATGGCGGCGGAGCGAAGTTCGGCTTGGCGGAATCTGGATTTGGCCTACTTGCATTGCTTTTTGATCGACGAGTTGGTGACCAAGAAGGTCTTGGGCGGGACGCCTCCGGAGATCGACTACGTCAAGGCGGGGCAATCGGTTTTGCAAAAGGCCCGGGCGAGTAACGGCATCGCCTTGATCTGTAAAGCGTGTACGATGGAGGAACTGCGGGCGGTCAGCCAGGCGGGTGACCTGATGCCTCAGAAAAGCACGTATTTCTATCCGAAGCTGGCGACCGGGCTGGTGATGAATCCGCTGGCTTAATTCATAATGGATTGGAAGATGGCGGTTCGCCGGAGAACCGAATCATTGGAAAATCCGAAAGAATCTTTTCTATAATTACAGTATAATCGAGTGGTAAACGAATTTTTCTTGAGCCGGTGACGAGGCTGGCTGAGAGAGGTATGGTTATGCGCTATTGTTAAGATGGGATTAAGGGATGAGTATCAAGTTTACCTGCCTTTGCGGGACCAAGATCGATTTACCAGACGAGCAAGTGGGGCGGACTTTGTGTTGTCCCTCCTGCGGGCGGTATTTTGTGGTCCCTTCTCCTGTCGGACCTCGCAAAAAAAAGGAAGACAAAACCGAGCAACCGATGGATTTTGCCGATGAGGAAAAGGTTCGGGTATACAGTGAAACGCATCCTTCCATTCTGCCGCGAGCCCCGTACTACTCCCAGGAACTGCAGTGTTGGATAACCGGCTATACCTCCGAAGAATACATGCCTCGTTCGGATGAAAGCCCTCCTGAACTGATGCATATTGAAGGAGAGGCGGATGATGAAGAGGCGGCAAATCAGCCATTGCGAGCGCCCAGGCCGGTGAGCGAGGCGGACCAAGAACCGTCGGTGCCTATGGGGTTGCATGCCCGGCAAAAATTTTATTGGGGAAAGCTCGCGGACTCGCTTTTTGTGGTGTTGGATCCTGATAATTTGAAGTCATTTTCATGGCTCGTATTGCTGAATTGGATATTGACGTGCCTGGGTGTCTGGCGACCGGATAATGATCCCAATTTTTATATTACAGCGTATCTCATTTTGTTTTTCCAATTATTGATTTTTGGTTACCTGACCCTGTTTTTCACGAACATGCTGCTCGTGACGGGTATAGGTGAGGACGATCTGCCCCTTGTGGGTTTTTCCGATGTCTGGGAGGGGTTGTTTAAGCAGGTAGTCAAATTTGTTTGTAGTTGGGCGGTGGTTTTGTTGCCGGCGGTGTTCACGCTGCTGGCGTTGCACAGTGAATGGTCATCGGGACCTTTTAGGCCCCGGGATTTGTTGACGCCGGCGTACACCCCAGTGCTCGTGTTGGCGGGTTTAGGTGTGTTGGCTTGGCCGGCGATTATGACGATCCTGGCCTTTAACCAAGTGGGGTGGAAAGTGGTTTTGAACTTACGGCCGAGGGGATTGTGGCGATTAGTGAAGGTGGCCCCCCGCTCGTATTTGCTGATGGGAATGATTGCCATGGTTACGCTGGTCGGTGTGTTTTTTTCATGGGAACGGGTTTGGTTGCCCTGGTACCAGTCTTGGGGGATCGATGCACCGCATAAGGGGCCGGCTTTGCTAGCGCTGGGCTTTGCGGCAGTACGGACCTATCTGCTATGCCTATTGATGCGTGCGGTGGGGTTGTACTATCGCCATTTCGAGGATCGGCTAGATTGGCTGGATGAACAGGCTCCGGCTTCTTAGAGTAAAGAATTTACCCTCATCCTCCGGTCAGCATAATTCGCATAAAGCATTGTAAAATAGAGCATTATGTGGTTTTTGGGTAAAGGTAAGAAAGTGGTTGAAATTAGTACTAAATTTATACTATTTTTCCTTGCTATTCAGCAAAACGATTCCTAAAAGCATAGAGGAGATACGGAGTTAAGTTGAGTAAAAAACGGATTGAGAAATTGAAAACGGCTCTAGGATCAAGTGAGAGCTTGCAAGAACAAATTGGACAAAGGAGAGCATCGATGGCGTATGAACTTCCCAAATTGCCATACCATTACGACGCCTTGGAACCGTACATTGATGAGCAAACGATGCGTTTGCATCATACGAAGCATCATCAAACTTACGTTAACAAGTTGAATGCGGCCTTGGAAAATTATCCTGATTTGGCAAACAAAAGCATAGAGGAGTTGTTAGCGGGCATTAACCAGCTGCCCGAGGACATTCGCACGGCGGTCAACAACCACGGTGGTGGGCATGCCAATCACGCACTGTTTTGGAACTTGATGGCCCCCGCTGGCGGAGATGGGGGAGGCGAGCCCAAAGGTGCCTTGGCAGAAGCGATAGATACTAATTTTGGCGGCTTTGACGAGTTCAAGGAAATGTTCAGCAAAACAGCGGCGGGAGTATTTGGCTCCGGGTGGGCGTGGCTGGTGGTGACGCGGACGAAGAATCTGAGTGTAAAGGGATTTGCCAATCAAGAGAGTCCTTATAGTGTTGGACTAACGCCCATTTTGGGTCTTGATGTATGGGAACATGCGTATTACCTGAAGTATCAGAACCGCCGACCGGAGTACATTGAGGCTTGGTGGAACGTGGTGAACTGGAAGGTTGCGGAGCAACGGTTTACCGAGACGTTCGCCCAGGCCACCGGATGACCGGCCCGGTTGCAATGCCGGATGATTTTGGGGTGGTGTTCTTAGTGGTGGAAAGACCCGGGGGAAGGGTCGGGGCGGCATAACCGGCAATGGTTGTGCCGCCTTTTTTATGGAATTTTCGAGGGGATAAGGGGTGCAGAAAGGCTGAAAAGTTGACACATTCCCGGTGGGCATTTAATCTTCAATTTCTTTATGGCTTTCCCCCCCCCCCCTCCCCGCCGGGGGGGGTCCCCCCCCCCCGCGGGGGGGGGGGTGGCGGAAAGCCATAAAGAAATTGAAGAAAAAATGCCCACCGGGAATGTGTCAAC
>CAZMVS010000103.1:0-1664 GCA_964569525.1 uncultured Planctomycetales bacterium | reverse complement strand
GGGGGTGGGAGTGAAGAAGTAGTATTGCTGTATCCGGTCATGTATTGCGTTCGTGTTCGGTGCCGGTTGGGAGCGATCGTCGCGTTTGTTTGATGGGGTGGTAGCGTTGTTCTTGTTCCTAACGATTACAGCCTTGCGGCTCAAGGGGCGTTGTTTTTCGATAGGTTGATAGGTTCGTTCCTCGCGCGTGTAGATATGTTCCTGGTATGCGGGGTTATACCTGGGCCGTTTCGATTCAACCGCATTGTTCGCGGAGAGCAGTCGAAACGATCGTGCCACGTAGTTTTGATCCGGTTGGCTGGTGATCGCGGTTTTTTCTCGGTGGCCTTGCACTCGGGCATTTTTGTCAGCGGCACCGGCCTGTAGAGTGAAAGCGATTACCATCCACAAGGGAAGTGTTTTTTTGATAATAGACGGGATGAACATGATAAGTCTCCCTGATGATTTGTTCCCCTTTACGATATTTATTATTGCTGGAGCGCGGACAAGTTGCAAGAGAGATACGGGTTTGCGAGATTTTCCATAATAGACATAGGGGCGGGCAAAAAGTTTGTTGGAAATGTTGAAATAGCCGGATTTCTTTTCGGCGGTTGGCGGCGTGTGGATCAGGGATTCCAGGTTGTCTGGAGTTGGTCAGGCGAAGGCGTTTCAGACCGGCCAGAGGTCGCGGACGATATAAAAAGCTTCGGCTGCGGACATACCCATGACGCTGCCCCGGAAACGAGCCAGGGATTCGATGGCTTCAAGAGAGCGGGCGGGGATGCCGGCGTCAAGCTGGGATTGATAGCATCGCATGGCGTCGAGTTTGTCCTGTAATGTATTGCTGATATCGACGTACCAATTGGGTTCAAAGGCCGGTTCCAGCCCGGGGGCGGCCCAATGGGTTTCGGATACGGTTTCGTAACAGGCGACCCGATTGGCGCAATCAATTCGGCCGTTGGATCGCAGGGCGACCATGGCGGCATCAAAAGTTTGGCGATGGTCTTCGTGCCGATCACCGGGGAAAGGCAGAAAGACGGTATCCAAGTCACCTTGTTCGGAGATAAGGCGATCAAAACAGGCGTTGAGTTCGTGCTCGGGTATTAAGTGTAAAGTGGTGACAGGCAGATCGAGGAAAAGCACTTGTTGAAGGCCGAGGCGGTCGCCGGCCTTGCGGGTTTCGGCCTGGACTTGGCGGACTTGGGCTTCGGGATAAAGGGGAGTGCCCTTGGTGACAACGGCAACCGTGCATTGCCAACCTTCCAGGATCAGTCGTCGCATGGTCCCGGCACTGCCGAGGATTTCATCATCCGGATGAGGGGCGATAATCAATGCCTTTTTCATGAAATGACTCGCTATTCTAGAGGCAGGTTCGACTGAAACCTGCGAGTTTGGCCAGATGATGGCCTATAAGCCTTTCAAGACCGTGATTTTCGATTTTACTCGTTTATCGTCAAATGCCTTGGCTTTGATTTGCTGATATTATCGCAGCCTGGTTCCGATCTCCAGCCCGGCAGAGGATTCGGTCTCGATATCAGTCAGGGCAAGATGCCCATCGCCGGTTTGTACGACGGGGTGGTCTTGTTTATAGCTCACTATGGTTCCCGGCGGCTGGGTTGTATCGTTATGCTCCGTCGGTTGGGCACGCCAGATGAGTATTTTTTGTTTGTCGGTAAAGGAGAAGG
>CAZMVS010000102.1:0-15832 GCA_964569525.1 uncultured Planctomycetales bacterium | reverse complement strand
CCCGTGTTGCGTGCCCGCCGGAATGGATACCTCCACCTTGCCATTCAGCGAGGGGACCTCAACTTTACCACCCAAAGCTGCCTGGGCAAAGCTGATAGGCACCCGGCAGATCAAATCCTGCCCGCGACGTTCAAAGAACGGATGTTCCCTTAGGCGAACAATAATATGTAGGTCGCCCGGTGGGCCGCCTGATTCGCTCGACTCTCCCTCGCCGTTCACACGCACCGCCTGGCCGTCATCAATACCCGCAGGAATACGCACACTCAAAGTACGATGCTTTACCTGCCGGCCGCTGCCGCGACATTCCTTACACGGCGTGACGATCAATTCGCCGGTGCCCCGACAGCGGGGACATACGGTTACCACTCGGCCGAAAAGAGCCCCGAATCCGGTCTGCTGCTCTACCTGCCCATAACCGCCGCACGTGGGGCAACTGCGCTTCTCCGTTCCCGGCTCGCCGCCGGTGCCTTTGCAATGCTCACAACGAGCCTGGCGTTCAAACTCAACCGTTTTCTCCACGTCCTGGACCACTTCTTCCAGGTCCAGCTCGACTTCCATTTGCAGATCAACTCCGCGACGGCGCCCCCGGCCGCGACGACCACCGAAGATGCCTCCACCGAATATATCCTCGAACATGGAAAAGATGTCTTCCGTCCCCATGCCCGAAAAATCATGCATCCCCACACCGCGCACGCCTTCATGCCCGAAACGGTCATATCGCTCCCGTTTCTGCGGGTCGGAGAGCACTTCGTAGGCTTCGGCCGCTTCTTTGAACTTTGACTCCGCTTCCGGATCGTCCCTGTTGCGGTCTGGATGAAATTTCAGCGCACATTGGCGGTACGCTTTTTTGATTTCATCGGCCCCTGCCGATCGGTTGATCCCGAGCCCCTAAAAAAAATCGCTTTTCCCCGCCACTGGCATCTCACTTACTCTTTTAAAAACAGTTTCTCACGCTTCAATCCGCGGGTTAAATCATAAAGCATATTTGAATAAAACATCTTAAAGCTCAGCACCCCGGAATCCCTTAATTAAGGGATTCCGGGGAAATACCGAACTTCTATGCTTTTCATTTGCTATTTTAGCGGATTGCGCCTTCGATCTCTTCTTCTTCGTCCTTGAGATCGGTGATCAATACTTGCGTGGTCAGCATTAGGCCGGCGACACTGGCCGCATTTTCTAATGCCGTCCGGGTCACCTTGGCCGGATCGATGATCCCTGCCTTGACCATGTCCACGTATTCTCCAGTACGGGCATCGTAGCCAACTTTCTGAGCCCGCTCCAAAATTTCAGACACGATTACCGCACCATCCAGTCCGCAGTTATCAGCGATTTGGCGGGCCGGTGCTGACAAGGCCCGGATGATGATGTCGTGTCCGGTCTTCTCTTCGCCGCGGGCTTTATCACGCGACTTTTGAACCGCATCAATTGTACGCAGCAAGGCCACTCCGCCGCCGGGCACTACGCCTTCTTCGACGGCTGCCCGTGTGGCGTGCAATGCGTCATTGACCAGGTCCTTGCGCTCCTTGACCTCTGTTTCCGTGGCACCACCCACGCGAATGATGGCCACGCCACCGGTCAACTTGGCCAACCGTTCCTGCAGCTTCTCACGATCATAATCACTGGTGGTTTTCTCGATCATGTTGCGGATCTGGTCGCAACGGGCCTTGATGTCCGTCTTCTTACCCGCACCTTCGATAATCGTGCACGTTTCTTTGCCGACTACGACCTTCTTGGCCTGACCCAGGTCCGAAAGCTCCACGTTTTCCAACTTGACGCCGACGTCCTCGCTGATCACAGTCCCGCCGGTCAACGTGGCCAGATCACCCAGCAAGGCCTTCCGTCGATCGCCGAAACCGGGTGCTTTCACCGCGCAGGTGTTCAACACGCCACGCAGCTTGTTCACCACTAACGCCGCCAACGCTTCACCTTCCACGTCCTCAGCGATGATCAACAACGGCTTGCTAGCGCCAGCCACCTTTTCCAGCAACGGAACCAAGTCTCGCAGGCTGGAAATCTTCTTCTCGAAAATCAGAATATGTACGTCTTCCAGTACACACTCCAGTGTATTGGGGTCGGTCATGAAATAGGGCGAAACGTAACCCTTATCGAACTGCATTCCTTCTACCAGTTCCTTTTCCGTTTCCAGGCTTTTGCCTTCTTCGATTTCCACAATCCCCTCGGTGCCGACCTCATTCAGGGCGTCCGCCAACAGCTGACCGACTTCCTCGTCGCCGTTCGCGCTAATGGTTCCCACCTTGGCGATGTCATCCCCTTTGACCTTTACCGCCTGTTCCATGATGTTCTTCACCGCCGCTTCGACGGCCATGTCAATGCCCCGCTTCAGGGCCATGGGGTTGGCCCCGGCAGTAACATTCTTTAATCCTTCGCGATAAATCGCCTCCGCCAGGACTGTCGCCGTGGTGGTGCCGTCACCAGCCACGTCGCTGGTCTTGGAGGCCACCTCGTTGACCATCTTTGCTCCCATGTTCTCAAAAGGACCGGGCAACTCTACTTCCTTACTCACGGATACCCCATCCTTAGTGATTCGGGGCGAACCGAAGGATTTGTGTAAAACCACGTTGCGACCCGTGGGTCCCAGCGTGACCTTTACCACCTTCGCCAGTTTGGTCAGCCCATCGAGAATCTCCTGGCGGGCGTTCATATCAAACATCATTTGCTTGGCCATTCTATTGACTCCTCGCTGTTCGCGGTTGTTTTATTTGGTGTACTTGTTCAGCCTGTATGCGTATTACTTCCCGATAATCGCCAGTATGTCCCGCTCACGCAAAATGACATACTTCTTGTCACCGATCTCCACGTCCGAACCGGCATATTTGCTATAGAAAACCTCTTCGCCCACCTTCACGTTGACCGGGCCACGCTTGCCATTGTTCAGCAGACGACCCGGGCCGACCGCCAGCACCTTGCCACGCTGAGGCTTCTCCTTTGCAGTATCCGGCAATACGATTCCACCTGCCGTGGTTTCCTCGGCTTCACTCTGCTCAATAATTACGCGATCATCCAACGGTTTCAGATTGGTCTTGGCCATCGAAATTCTCTCCTGCTGTTTATTGTCCGCCTTTCAGGGCGATTTATTTGAAATTTGTTCGCGACTTCCACGCAATGGTTTTTTGTCAATGGTTTCTTGATGGGGCGACAGTTTACATCATGGGCATGCCACCCATGCCGCCCATGCCGCCCATGCCACCCATACCACCCATGCCACCCATGCCGGGTTGGCCTTCCTCTTCGCCTTCTTCCTTGGGCTTCTCGGTGATAATGCAATCGGTACTGAGCAGAATGCGGGCTACGCTGCTGCCGTTCTGCAGGGCCGTCCGCACTACCTTGGCTGGATCGATAACCCCGTCCTTGATTAGATCACCATAAGTCTCGGTGTCCGCGTTGTAACCAAAGGCGTTCTTTTTGGCCTGTACCTTGGCCAATACCACACCAGGCTCCTGACCGGCATTCTGGGCTATTTGACGCAAGGGTGCGGTAAGGGCCCGGCGAACCACGTCCACGCCGGTCTGTTGGTCATCTTTAAGCTTCACGTCATCCAAGCACTCTATGCAACGGACTAGCGCAACTCCGCCACCAGGAACAATGCCCTCTTCGATGGCCGCTCGCGTCGCGTGTAGGGCGTCTTCAATGCGGGCCTTTTTCTCTTTCATCTCCGTCTCGGTGGCTGCCCCGACGTTAATCTGGGCTACACCACCGGTCAGCTTGGCCAACCGCTCCTGCAGCTTCTCGCGATCATAATCGCTGGTGGTCTCTTCAATTTCGTGACGAATCTGCTCACAACGGGCCTTGATATCCGTGGTCTTGCCCGCACCTTCAATAATTGTGGTGTTATCGTTATCCACCCGCACGCGTTTGGCTACGCCCAAGTCGGAAATATTCACCTTATCCAGCTCGATGCCTAAATCCTTGGTCAGGCACTGCCCGCCGGTCAGAATCGCGATATCCTGCATCATGGCCTTGCGCCGATCACCATAACCAGGAGCCTTCACCGCACACACGTCCACGATGCCCCGCATTTTGTTAACCACCAGCGTGGATAGGGCTTCACCTTCCACGTCCTCGGCGATGATTAACAGCGGCCGCTTGGCTTGGGCAACTTTCTCCAGCAGGGGAACCAGCTTACCTACGTTCGCGATTTTTTCTTCGTGAATCAGGATATAAGGTTTTTCCAAGACCGCTTCCATGTTGTCCTCGTCAGTGACAAAATGAGGACTTAAGTAACCCCGGTCAAACTGCATCCCCTCGACCAGGTCGAAATAAGTTTCTGAGGTTTTACCCTCTTCAACGGTGATAACGCCATCCTTCCCCACTTTGTCAAAGCAATCCGCCAACAGCTCGCCGATCTTTTTGTCGTTATTTGCAGAGATCGCCGCAATATTAATAAGGTCGTCTCGGGCGGTAACTTTTACGGGCTTGGACAACTCGGTGAGATGACTGATGACATTCTTGACCGCTTTGTTGATTCCCCGGCAAATATCCATGGCATCAGCACCGGCAGTTATATTTTTAAGTCCTTCTTTATAAATAGCTTCTGCTAGTACCGTTGCCGTTGTTGTTCCATCACCGGCTGCGTCGCTGGTCTTCGAGGCTGCCTCCTTTACCAGCTGGGCACCCATGTTCTCATATTTGTCGTTTAGATCTACTTCTTCCGCAACCGTAACTCCATCCTTTGTAACTTTTGGGGCACCCCACCCCTTATCCAAGACAACATTTCGGCCACGCGGGCCCAAGGTCGATTTGACCGCGTTGGAAAGTTTTTCCACGCCAGCCAGTAAACTTACTCGAGCTTGTTCATCAAAAGACAGTTGTTTTGCCGCCATATTCCTCATTCTCCTTATTGTTGTTGCCCCCAGTTGACTACGGGCTGGGTTATCCTCTGCACGATTGACAGGGAATCTTCATTGTTGCTCGTATATTTGCAAACATGGTGCCAGAAACGAGACGATCTTGTTTGATTTATTGTAAGTACCTGTCAAATATAAGGATGAATCCAGTTGTCCACGTTTTTTTGTGCTTTCCACCCATGCCAGCGTGGCAGGTAACATTCCTGAAGTGTCATAGTGACAGTTCAAGCCCTCAAATCCGAAGATTCGATACGAACATGATTTGGGTTCAGACAGTTGCGTAGCCGGCAACCGGAATTAATGATAAGACGAGCCGATCTTTTTTCATTCATGACCAGTAGGCTGGTTTGCCGCTAATGACTTACAGTCAATGAAGTTATGTTTAACGGGGAATATAAAATCCACCGTATTAAAAATCCTCAAGGCGCGATTTTGTCCTTTTTAGGCGAACCTGTACGCTTGCGAATCAGAACGAAATTTACGGAAAGCGAATTGAGCAGCAGCTGATAGACGGACAAACAGGTTATTGTTATGAGAATGAAAATTATGAAATCCTTGCCCAAGCATTGGCTAATGATGGTGCTGTCTGCTGGAAGCCTGCTTACTACAGGGTGCCAGGAGCCCAAAGAGAAAGTATATCGCTATCCTCGCGGAGCCATACAGGTGCCTTACGAAGCGGCGACCTCGCATACGACCTGCTTGGTTGCCAGTGTCGCCATGGCTGCCAATTACCTCGAAAAGGAACACACCTATAGCGAAAAAAGGATGTTACGTCAGCTCAAAGACATGGGTTTGGATGAAACACGGGTAGGAGACCTGAAAAAGTTCCTTGCCCGGGACGGCCTGCATTTGTTGGCTTTCAAAGGCCGCCTGGATGCCAAGCCTCCGCTGGGACTGGAATATCTACTGCAAAAACGGGGATATCCGGTTATTTGTGTAATAAATTACGACGATGCCGACAATCCTGATTATAATCATGCTGTGGTTGTCATCGGAATTTCTAAAAACCTCGGCCCGGTCTCGACCGATGTTATTCATTACTTTGACCCTGCCTCGACATACCAGTTGCATACGGTGGATGATGCTACCTTTGAACGGATGTGGGCTCGGTCGGGAAGGGCCATGATGATAGTAGCTAGGGCTCCGGAAGAAAAGAATTCCATAGAGGAGAGTGAATAATGCGACGAATTATGACAACAGCTGCCTTGATAACTGCATTGGTCGTAGGCCCTCAGGAGGCGTTGGCTGCTAAGAGTAATCCACCCAGTTGTCCGTTAGACTTTACCTCTACGCAGTTTAGATGTTTGAAGCAATTGCAGGATCAGCCTACCCACACTGCTGTACTCAATGTACACGCTAGCTATAAAACTCAACGTGAAATGGAAGAAGACCTGACTCGCTTCTCCGACGACTTTTGGACCCTGGGCACTTACGGGGGGGCAGCCGGTTTGGTACTTACCTTCCTTATATGTGGCGCACCGCTATAAGTTCCAGCAAAGTAATCGGTTTTCCATTCGGCAAACAACTGGTTAGCAATCAAGAAAAAAGCCACACTCGGTTACATGGGACCGAGTGTGGCTTTTTGAAATTGCCACGTTTAACAAAGGGCCATGCGATTTACAGGTTCATCTGCAAACGCAGCCCGCCGACAACAGCCACGTCGTTGGCATCGGTACCACCTGGATTTACGATAACCTGGAGGTCCGGGCTTAGGTGCATCCAAGGTGTAATTTCTATATTGTAAAAACATTCAACACCTTGCTCGGAATGCAGCTGTCTCGGCAAGTCGTTACTCAGGTCCATAAAGAAGTATCCCACACCAAAGGTATCGTTATCCCGTTCGGGGATGACGCCCTTGCCGCCCATACCGATGCTGTAGAAGTGGGCTACCGGGTTCACATCCTGCCGAGCCCAGCCGAAACGACCGAAGATGCCGATGCCTTGTGTCGGATCTTCCTCTTCGGTATACAGATACTGGTCGAAGTTGTAATAGACCATGATATTGTCGCCATGCTCCTCCTTGGGCAGGAAAGGCATTATTTTGTTTACCGTTTTCATCCCGAGCAGATCGATCAGCAATGGGCCTGTCTGTTTGAAGGGAGTTATCGGGGAAACCGATTCAAAGTCCTTTGAACTCCACACAAAACCAACCCGCTGATTACCCGGTTGGTCAAATGGATTAACCTTGAAATCCCATTCGTGAATAACGGTCACGTTTTCTTCGCCGTGAAACGCAGTATCCCAGCCCCAAGTGTCCGATCGGCCGTCAGTGTCCGCCACGGCGGTCAGCACAGACATCCAGTCCGTAAGATTCAAAACAACCCCAGCACCCAGCGTGGTGTAAGGCAAGAAAGAGGGGATCATCGGCGTATTACGCAGGCCCACGTTCATGAATTGCGTCCGTTCGTCATTGGCAAACACGTTTTTATCAAACGCCCGAGCCCCGAACAACTTGCCGGCAATAAGCACGACTTTGCCTTCGAAAAGGACCTGCTGAATAAACCATTCCGACAAGGTCATGGTGCATTCCTCGTCTGTCGGAATGGCAGCATCAAAGTTCACTGGAATTAGTGAACCGGCTTTACCATTTATCCCATTGCCCCACTTCGGTTCGCCTACCAAGACAATCGTGCCGCCTTTCCACAAGCCCATTTTGCCCGTGTCCAAGGTGATAGTAATATCTGCCGATCCCGAATAACGAATGGCGTTCGTAGTGTCGGCTCCGCCGTGCCAATTCTCTTGGAGAATGTTGGTCACGTCGATATCCAATGTGATACCCTTTTCCGCCAAGTCAGTGCGCAATCCGCCCCAATCACCAGTCATCTTCGGCCAAGTCGTCCAGTCCCCGGCATAAGGAGATCCTGCTTTTTCCGCAGGTGCCTCGGCTGATTCCTTCGCTGTCTCAGAAGCCTTTTCTTTCGGCTGAGCCGTGGCTTCCTGAGCCATGGCCCAAGGGACAGCGAACAGTAAAATGCTCATGCCTAATAAGCGTAAATAAACCATTTCTGTGTCTCCCAATCAATTGCAACGATTAAAGAACGTTCCTACTGTTTTGACCGGCGATTTCGAAGCCGGAAAATCCATCCTCATGTCTAATCTTTCTTTATTGGTTCTTTTATTTGCCGGTTACTAACCGGTGGAAAATATACGAAAGTTTTGGTCAAAAACAGGTGTAACGCTGCCGCGATCAGCGCACATCCCCCACCAAAAGCTTAAGTTAATTTCGGCTTCCAGTCTGAAGAAACTGGAGACAAATCAAGGTAAATTACGTGTCTTCATTCCGAGAAGCCGAATCTGGAAGGTGGGTACTCTATTTTGTAAATCCTTTCTTGTCCATAGCTGAAACTGGTGAAATCTTGCATTTCAGCTTTCAGATGCCCAATATATTGGGTAGTGATCCTGAATGGCAGGGTCAAAATTAACGACAATACCCATGTCTCAAAATGGGTCAGACGGGAATCCGCCGTTAGGGGCGAGTTGGCATAGCATATCGACACGGAGGGTAGAGTTTATTAAAATCGAGGTTCATCTTGTGCTTCAGAGCCATAGAAAAGGTCCGGGGGCAGCGGGCTCCGGGAAGCGGCTCTGGAAAATAATGCCGGTTCGAGCCGTGCCGATATAGCTTCAACTCGTTTCGGTTGCGGTAGGAGCAAATCAGAAAGGTCCGATTGTGAGTGTCAAAGTATTTCTAGATGAGAGTGAGATACCACGCCAATGGTATAATTTGGCTGCGGATTTGCCAACGCCGCCACAACCACCATTGGGGCCGGACGGAAAGCCGATTAGCCCGGACATGCTGGCCCCGGTATTTCCGATGAACATTATCGAGCAGGAGGTCTGCACCGACCGTTGGGTCGATATCCCTGAAGGGATATTGGATCTTCTTTATCGGTGGCGTCCTTCGCCTTTGCGCCGAGCTCGGTATCTGGAAGAAGCCCTAAAAACCCCTGCCCACATTTATTACAAGGATGAAGGCGTCAGCCCGCCGGGCAGTCATAAACCCAACACCGCTGTAGCCCAGGCTTGGTATAACAAGCAGTTCGGCATTGAGCGAATCACGACTGAAACCGGTGCTGGCCAATGGGGAAGCGCCTTGAGTTTCGCCTGTTCCCTGCTGGGACTCGAGTGTAAAGTTTTTATGGTAAGAATCAGCTTTGATCAGAAGCCTTTCCGCCGGCTGATGATGGAAACTTGGGGAGGGAATTGTGTTCCCAGCCCCAGTCCGGAGACTCAGGCAGGTCGTAATATATTGGAGAAATACCCGGACACCCCGGGCAGTTTGGGCATCGCCATCAGCGAGGCGGTAGAGGCGGCTGTTACTGATAAGTCGGGTAAGACCCGTTATGCCTTGGGCAGTGTGTTAAACCACGTCATGCTGCACCAGAGCATCATTGGGTTGGAAGCCAAGAAACAGTTAGCCAAGATTGGGGAGAAGAAGGTGGACACGGTCATTGGTTGTGCCGGCGGGGGGAGCAACTTCGCTGGATTGGCCTTCCCCTTTGTGGCGGACAAGATTGCCGGTGAGGATATAACCATTATTCCCACCGAGCCGACAAGTTGCCCAACTCTGACGCGCGGTCCTTTCTCCTATGACTTTGGAGATACTGCCATGACCACCCCGCTACTGGCCATGCATACCTTGGGGCATGATTTTGTACCCCCGCCGATCCACGCCGGGGGGCTACGGTATCACGGAATGGCCCCGCTGGTCAGTCAGGCCGTCGTGGAAGGCTTGCTTGAGCCCCGCGCTTTCGACCAGCTCAAATGTTACCAATCGGCCGTTCAGTGGGCCCGGACGGAAGGGTATATCCCTGCTCCGGAAACCAGCCATGCCATCGCCTGTGTCGTTGACGAGGCCCTTAAAGCCAAGGAAGAAGGCAAGGAAAAGGTTATCCTGATGAACTGGAGCGGCCATGGATTAATGGACCTGACAGGCTACGAAAAGTATTTCTCCGGCCATTTGGATGATTATCCGTTGCCGGAGGAATTGCTGAGCGAGTCTTTGGCTTCCCTTAAAGGATTGCCCAAGGCGGAAGCGAATAAATCCGGAAAGTGGTAATCTGACAAACCGGAACGACAAGATCGGTTCATCGAAATAGGTATATCACAGGGCGTCCGTTTCCATGTGGGAGGCGGACGCTTTTTTGTGTGTATGCGTTAAAGTGGGTGTTTAATTGGACGGCTGCCCGGGTTTGGCAGATGTTTTATTTGTATCACATGATAAAACGAAAGGTTGTATAAAATGATAATTTAGTAAAATTGCATGGCAGAGATCCTGCTGTTTATGGTAAAATTTGTCCAAAGTCGTTCTCGTATGGTCGCAGACAGTTCTTGTGTGGCGAATATGCATCTAAGAATCCGTTTTATTGAGGGGATTTCTGGTGAAGCGTTACAACATTTTATTATCTCGGGTTGTTGTGGTTGTCCTCTCGGTCTTTTTGGGATCGGGCACCGTATTTGCCGGTTGGGTTACGCCCATCGATATAAGTAACGACCGTAACTACTTTGCCGTCGATGCCCATATTGCTTTCGATTCCAACGGTCATGCCCACATGGCCTACCAAAATTTTCATGATACGGTTGGCGGCGTATGGTACACCAACAATGTCAGCGGAACGTGGGCCACGCCGGACAAAATCGTTGAAACTGGCGGTAAGCCCTCCGGTCCGAGGATTGTCATTACTCCCGATGAAGTGATTCATATTTTTTGGGGCAAGAACGGTCATTACGGGATGACTCGCCCCGTTAGCGGGGGGAACTGGAGCGCGCCGCAACGATTGGATGATGTATATCAAGGGGGCTGGTTTGTTGCCGCGGTCGAATTGGCCAACGGGGGCATCTATGTCGCCTGGCTGCGTTTGTTCGACAGTGAACCGGAGCCACGAAACGCATTGTGGGGACGATATAAACCGCTGGGTGGCGACTGGGGACCTGAAGAGCTGATTGTCCAGGGAACCTCCGATGACAATTGGCCGGGCGGTTCCTGGCTCAAGGCCCGCGGCAACGAAGTTTATTGCACCTACAACATGAGCGACGCCGCCTTGTATAAGATTCGCAGCGAGGGCGGTACATGGAGTGACTATCTTGTTTTTGATGACGATGCTGGTGGAGTTCGCTTTGCCTGGTCTCCGGACGGCAGTGAAATGGCCGCCGCCTACGCCTATGACGTGGATGGCGACGCCAGTCAGCGTTGGTTTGAGGTGTTCGCCCGCTTCTCGTACGACGACGGCCAGACCTGGACTCCGGAATATAACGTCTCCGACAAAGTTGCCTTGGATCGGAATGTTGAGATTACGTATGACCCAGCCGGTGATTTCCATACCGTCTGGCAGGATTTTGCCTGTGACGGGTGCCAGCCGGAAGTTTCTTACCGCGCCCGAATCAATGGCGATTGGCAGGCAAAACAAAACATCAGTAACACGCCCAGTATCCGTTCAGGTATTGCTCATAATGCCATCCAATATCACAACGACACTTTATATTTGACCTATAATGAATCCATCGATGGATTTGAAGATATTTACGTTACCTACAACCATCTTAACCTTGCCCCCCAGGACCCCGGACCGGTCACTTCCTTCACCGCCCAGCCGGGCAATCAAGAGAATATGCTCACCTGGACTAATCCCGCCAGTGGTTATTACACCGCAACCATGATCCGGTACAGCACAACGGATTACCCGACCGACCCGCAGGACGGCACATTGGTGGTAGACAAGGACGGCTTTCCGGGCAGCGAAGACAGTTATACCCATACCGGGCTGGACAATGGGGTGACTTGTTACTACACCGCTTTTGCTCATAGTTGGCATCCGGAATACGCCGCCGGCGTCAATGCTTCCACCACCCCGCATGTGCCCGGCGATTTCGACGCGGACAATGATATCGACATCGAAGATTTCGGGGCGTTCCAATTATGCCTCACCGGTTCTTACGAACCCCAGGATGATCCCGCCTGTATTGATGCCCTTATGGACACGGACGACGACGTGGACCAGGCGGATGTCTCCATTTTCAAGAACTGCCTCAGCGGGGCGGATGTTGTCGTAGATCCGAATTGCGGACCGTGATGATATGAAAACACGACACCGCGATTTAGACTTCATCTCATCAAATTTCAGTTTGTCAGGTCTTGATTTTCCTGAGGACTGTTCGCTTACCAAAGCAATCAGTTATATCGGACTGTCTTGCTGTTTAAGGCCCTCTCTCTGTGCACCGATACCCTAACAGGATTAGTCTTTATCATTGGTTTTTACCTGGGACTGTATTGTATAGTTCTCGTGGATAACGAACCTGTTCAGGGAGAAGGTTATGACCGAGACGGCTGTAATGAATCCGCTATCCGCCTCTGAAACGATGCCCGATAATCCTCCTTTTAAACCCAAACCCCCGGAGTCCCTGGAAGAGGCGGGATTGACCAACGGGATGGTTGATTCCCTGTTATTCAAATACCTGTTGACCATAGGTTCTGCCACGGGAGCCAAGGTGGCTTCAACGGTCGCCTTGCCGCATCCCCTCGTCGTTGAACGTTTGGCTGACCTGAAGCGACAGCAGTTGGTTGGTTATGTTGGCTCGGCTTCCATGGGCGACTTTACCTATACCCTGACCGATCTAGGCCGCGATCGGGCTCGAAGTATGATGGAAGAAAGCATGTATATCGGGGCCGCCCCAGTGTCCCTATCCGATTATGCCGATGCGGTGAAATGCCAGTCCATTACCCATGAAGAACCCAATAAAGGTGCATTGCGAGATGCGTTCGACGATCTGCTCATCAACGAACAAATGTTTGCCACCTTAGGCCCCGCTATTAATTCCGGACGGGGCATGTTCCTTTATGGCTATCCGGGAAACGGGAAAACAAGCATTGCCGAACGTATTACCCACTGTTTCGGAAGCGAAATCTACATTCCGTATGCGATCCACGTGGGCGGTTTTATCGTCAAGTTATTCGACGCCGAAATTCACAAACCGATTCCCATCCCGAAAAACAGTATCTTCAAGATGGACAAGGTCGATGAGCGCTGGGTCAAAATAAAGCGCCCCACCGTGGTGGTCGGTGGCGAATTGACCATGGATCAACTTGAGGTCCGCTACAATTTCACCACCAAGATCAGCGAAGCTTCCACCCAATTGAAGAGTAATTGTGGTACGTTGGTAATCGATGATTTCGGCCGACAGCGAATGAATCCCTTTGAACTTTTGAACCGTTGGATCATCCCTTTGGAAAAACGGTATGATTTCCTCTCCTTGGCCAACGGTATTAAAATCCAGGTTCCCTTTGACCAGTTATTGATTTTCTCAACCAACCTTGAGCCGCGGGACTTGGTGGACGACGCTTTCCTTCGTCGTATTCCCTACAAGATTAACGTGGCTGATCCCTCCGAGCAGGAGTTTCGCCAGCTATTCAAGATCATGTGCAAAAGCATCGGATTTGAATATAAGGATGAATTGATCACGGAATTGATCGATGAGCATTACCGTAAAAACGAGCGGCCTTTCCGTTGCTGCCACCCGAGGGATTTACTGCTGCTGGCCAAGAATACCTGCCAATATCGTGGCCAGCCTATGGAACTCAATCGCGATGTCCTGGACTTTGCCGCCGGTGTCTATTTCACTGTGATGTAATGAGCACGTGACTTTTCGTTCAGCAACCATAAATTCGCGTTAAGCCGGATTATTTTAATGTAACTGGTGAAATTTGAGATGGACTTTCAGTCGCTCCAGCATCTCGAAGACGATCGGACAGGTCTCCGCTCGTTCAATAACGCCTACCATTCCTTCCACAAGGTTGCCGTCAATGTACGGATACCCCCGACACGCTTCAGGCCTATCCTCGTAAATGCTGCATAGGTTCTCGTGCAAAAACGGGCAGGGCGTCGCCTGCAGGGCCGGCTCGCCGTCAGGATCGGTGGTCATATATTGATCCTGGAACTCTGCCGGATTCATTTTCATATGGCCGGCGAGTCTTTCGATTTCTTCTTCGCTTAGCGGAATACAATTTTCCCGGCAACAGGCGGCGCAAACGCGACAATCCATCTCAGCTTCCGCCTCTCGCCCGAATTTCTCCGCCAAGCGGTTGATTTTGCTTGTGTGTCCGGGGAAGGCCTTTAAAAAAGCACGCAGCCGCCAATTTTCCTCGAGCCGCTCACGACCCAGTTCAGCAATCTTATTCGGATTTTTGATCATCACTTGTTCTGTCGGGTTTACTTATTGCCAAGCGCAGTTTTCGATGCCGGTACTTGCAGACGCTGACGCATGATCTCAAGGGCTTTTTCCAGTTGTGGATCAATGACGATTTCAATGCGTTGTTGGGTGGTTGGCGCTGTCGTCGGAGCTGTCGCGGTTTGGGTTGTACTTGGCCGGGGACGAACGGCGTTTACTTCACGGCGGGATTCATGTACCGCCTCTATTTGCTCCGGAGTCATTTCCAACTCCACGTCCGGCCGCACGCCTTTTTTGTGAATACACGTGCCGTTGGGCAAATAATAATAGGCTGTGGTCAACTTAACCGTACCTTCCCGACGTCCGCGGCTTTCAATAGGAAAGAGCTCCTGCACACTGCCTTTGCCGTGAGTAGTTGTGCCTACGAGTGTTGCCCGGCCGTGGTCCCGTAAGGCACCGGAAACAATCTCTGCAGCGCTTGCGGTTCCCTCATTCACGAGGATCACAATTGGGAATTGCGGATAAGTCTGCTGTTCCCTGTTTGCCTGGTAGATCCGCTTGGTTGTGCTGCGATACTTGACGCTCACGATCGTACCTTTCGTCAGAAAACGGTTCGCGGTATTGACCGCAACATCCAACAGGCCGCCGGGATTATCCCGTAAGTCCAAAATCAAACCTCGCATGCGATGCCGGGCCAATAATATGCGGACAGCATCGTCAAGTTGCTCAGATGTGACTCGCTCAAAACTGGAAATGCGGATATAGCCAATGTGATTTTCCTTGTCGATTACATAATCCCATTCCCAACTCACATCACGGGCCCAACCTCGGACCGTGCGGAGTTTGATAACTCCCCGGGCGATAGTCCTTGCAAAGGTCTTTCTCGTGGAAGGGCGACGAATGCGAAGCTTCACCGTGGTCCCAGGCTCTCCCGTGATCATTTCCACGCAACGGGTCAGCGAAAGTTCATAGGTTTTTTCCCCGTCCACTTCGATAATCAAATCGCCGGAACGTAAGCCCGCCTCAAAAGCCGGACTCCCCTCAATGGGGCTGACAATCAGCAACTCACCAGTCTCTTTTTGTTCGATTACCACCCCAATTCCATGGAATTTGCCTTCGGTAGTCTGATGGAATTTCTTGTTCTGGATGGGATCGAAATAAACACTGTGCTGGTCCAGCTCATTGAGTATTCCCCGAATAGCTCCTCGTACCAGGTCACTGTCCTCTACTTCCTCCACGTAATTCTTCTTGACAAGGTCGCTGACCTGAAGCAGAGGGTAATATTCCTCGTATAGTTTTTCCTGGTGGACGAAATATTCAGGGGCTTTCCACAGTATGACGGCCAGCACCAAAGCGATGGCTACCCACACAATGTTGCGTTTTGGCATGCCGCGGCTGCTCCTGTAAAAATGAGTATAAATAATAGGTTATCGGCAATCGCCTCAGTATTATAAACCCATCTTTCGTAGCGGTCAGCCCTGTCCGTGCGGCAGCGAAGCTGTTCAGCTCGGCGAATTGGGTATAAAATCACCGCTTTGCGAGATTGGAATGCCTCAAATGCCTTGAATGGGTTGGTAAGAGGTGTAAATTGTTGAAGTTAAAAGCAATCACCGCTTGAAACGGGGTGTGTTAGAATGATGCGGGACAAGCAAATGAAAGCGCTGGCACAGGCCCGCTTCGAGGAATGGGCGGAAACCTATGATCGTTCTCTGCTCAACCACTTCCTCTTTCAACCTTCATACCGCTTGTTCCTGGAGGAACTTTACGCGTGGCGAAAAAATGATCACCGGCCTTTTGAAGTCCTG
>CAZMVS010000101.1:0-18097 GCA_964569525.1 uncultured Planctomycetales bacterium | reverse complement strand
CGCGCTTCCTGGACCAGTTCTCCATTCCCAATTCGGGCAATCCCGGCGGGCCGGGATTGCCCGTATTGGGAATGGAGAACTGGTCCAGGAAGCGCGGATGATAATCGAGGTCCACGTTGATTGGTTGTTCATCCTGGTCCAAGTCGATTTGGGCGATCAAGGTGGTAGTGGTCCCATTGGTTTTCAGGCGAAAACGCAGACTGGTGTCACTGTCCACCCGGTAGGTGCTGAGCATCCAATAATGGTCTTCCGCAAGTTGGCCGGAAGCCTTTGAAATGATCCTGGCATCATGGCCGGTGAGATGGTCGAAGCGGTCGGCGTTGAACCAGGCAATGATGGTCAAGGCATTTCCGGGAATGTCAAAGGGGCCTAAATCTATGTAATCATTTTGTCCGTCAAAGCCGGCGGCGGCATTGACGTCGTCCATGATTGCTCCAGGTTCTCCCAGGCTGACGTTGTTATGGTAGGTCCCGTTGTAATTGCCCATTTCGTCATAAGCGACGCTTCCTTCAACTTCTCCAAGACGCCAATAAGCCATCGGTTCAAGGTCATAAACAGCAGCAGGATATGCGCCGGGTTGAGGGTTAACGACAGCGGCGTTATACAAAATAGCAAGCTGGCTTCGCGTCAAGGCGTGGTTGAAAATTGCGACTTCATCGATCAGCCCGCTCCACGGACGATCGGTTTCGCCTGGCGGATTGCCTCCAATCCAAGCGGGGACATTTTCATTCATGTCGATACTGCCGTTTTGCTGCACGGAAGCGACTTCTGTTATATCGCGGAAGATTTTCATGGTTTCGCCGTTATACACGGCGGCTGCAAATACCCATTCCCCGGGTTGCAGGCTCTCTTCGATCCCGTCCGGCGGTTGAGGAAGGCCGGGCACTGCCTGATTGTTACCGGCATCGATACAAGGCGATACGGTGCCGAGGCGGAAATTTTCCGTGCCGGGATTTTCAAAAAGTGGGTCATTGTTTATGTTTCCGTTATAGCCGGGGTTGGCCAAATTCTGAATGCAGCAATATCCAATAGTGGCACTGGAGTTTTCCGTACGCAACTGGGCATATTGCCCGTAATTTGTTCCATTCATATCGCTATTATTCCAGAAGATGGAATTATCCACACGAATGCCACCTCCATATTGGTATAGTCCTCCGAAGGAGCTTGTTGCTTGATTTTCATGAAAAGTGCAGTTTGCTATAACAAAATTATAAGTGCCGTAGTTATAGATCGTGCCTCCGGTATTGGCGGTGTTATTGTAGGACAGGCAATTAATAAACACCGGCGCGGCTTCAAGGAGATTAACCGCGCCGCCGCCGAAGATTTCGGCGTTATTCGAGGTGAGAATACAATTGACCAGGTATGGTTCCCCGCCCACGTTGCATATAGCGCCGCCGTTGTGAGCGGTATTGTCGATGAAGATGCAATTTTTAATGACGGGGCTGCCGCTGTTATGTAAGCCGCCGCCCAGGCAATATTGATCGGCAAGGCCGTTGGCGTTACCACCTTGGATCGTGAAACCATCCAGGAGGGCGGTGAAATCCGTATTCAATCCGGTGACGATATTGTAGCTGTTTTCAGAAATATCGCCGCCGGAATAATCATTAGCATCAAGATCGCCGCTTAAAATGGTCTCGTGGGTTATCCAATCGCGTTGGGTTCGCTTGGTTTCATTTCCGGCAAAGCCCCCGTAAATACCCAGGTTGTTTACCAAATAGAAGGTAGCTTGTCGATTGCCGGTGTGCTGACCGGCGAGAGGGTCGTAATCCGGGGTATATGTGCCTTCGGCTACCCATATTTCGACAATTTTGCCTTTGGCGCAGGTGGCCAACTCAATGGCGGACTGGAGTTCGGTGAAAGCGTCCGCCCAACTATCCCCGGTTTCCGCCCCGGTGGCATCGGTATCCACATAAATTACAGGGGCGAAGGTTTCACATTCATCGGGTATGCCATTGAAATTGCAGTCACTGCTGGCTCCACAGCCGCTGATATCGCAGGGGCCTTCGGGATCTCCGCAATCGATATCGCAGTTGTCGGGAATGCCGTTTCCATTGCAATCTTCTGCCCGGATAGGGGAAGGGGCGAGGGTAAACAGCACCAAAAGTATATGTATGAAGCGTAGAAACCCAAACCGCTTGCAGGGGAGCATGGCAAGTTCCTCGGGTGGTAAATAAAGATGATGGCATATGTTTTCAAATGATTTCCAATTAGCGGGCCGGCCAATGAATACATATCTAAACAATCGGTCGGCGGCTTTTGCTGTCAGGCAAAAGCGCTTCGAGAGCTGTCATTATCCGTTGATATTTTTACTTGTGGATAGCCGCCGTTTAGCACCGTGCGATACACGTCCAGGATATGGTTTGCCTTGGCTGACCATGTATAAAAATCGGCGATTCGAGACAAGCAGGCACGGGACATGTTATCGAGCACGGCGGGTTCATGAAATACCTTTTCCAAAGCGGCCCGTAAGTTCGCCACATTTTGTGTACGGCCGACCATCGGTAATCGAATACCTGTTTGGTCGGTGACATGTTCGCTTGGTCCGCCGTAATCCAATACCACGCAGGGTAGCCCGCAGGCCATGGCTTCGAGCACTACGGCCCCGCCGAATTCCCGTAGGCTGGGGAAGGCAAAGATTGACGATTGCCGAAAATAATCCACCATTTTGGATTGAGGGAGTTGGCCGACAAAGCGGACGCTGTTTTGCATTCCAAAATGAGCGCATTTTTCGCGCAATTCATTTTCATGGGGTCCTGAACCGACAATGAGGAGTTGGGCTTTACTTTTAAGAAGGGGAGAGGATGCTAACGCTTCCAAGACAATGTCCGCTCCCTTGTAGGGCACCAGTCGGCCGGCGAAAAGGATGCGGAAAGGTGTAATACGGGAGGGGGGCAATCGTTCTTCGGGGGAGAAACGGTCGGGCTCGATACCGTTTTCCGGGATGTAAACAGTACGGGGACGAAGGTGAGCGGGGATTTCGGAAAGGGTATGACGTGAGCCGGCGATGATGGCAGCCGCTCGCCGATAAGTTTGCCGATGAAAAGGGATGAGACGATAAAAGTCCCGCAGGTAGCTCATCCATTCCATTTCAGCCAGGCGGATATTGTTTGATCCCTTGGGCCAAGGCAGGCCGCCGTTGATCGGCCCGAGAACAAAAGGGGTATCCGTCCAGAGCGGAATCAGGCTGGGATACGTCGGGCTTAACGGCGTGTGGCGGTGGATAATATCAAACTTGCCGGCGAGCAAGTCTTTCTGAAATTCCCGGTAAACCAGATATTCAAAGTAAAGATAAGGCAGAAGCATAAAGGCCTGCCGGTTGGTCCAGCCAAGTCCTTTGCCCAAAGTCAGCCATCGCCCCAAGCGGTAGAAAGGAGCGGACAGAAGTTCTGAGTTTATAAAAGTGATGTTTGCGTTGTGTGGTACATGCCGTAAAAGAGCATTTTTATTGCGCTGTTGGGTAACAAGAGTGACGTTGGCATATTTCGCCAGGGCCTTGTAAAGGTTGTAGCCTTCGAGAGGAACGGAATACCACTCCGGATTGCAGGCTTCAGCGATCAGTAAAACCCGAGGGCGAAATTCGCCGGTGACGGAATTGGTTAATCTGCGCGTTGCTTTTCGTGAACCTACTACTTTGTCTCGTATTGTAGAAGTAGCCATGGTTGTTATTCGATATATCCCAAAGCACGCAGTCTTTCCAAGGCGACAGCGTCTAAATCCTGTTCATTTGATTTTGCACTCACGTACTCGGATTGAGGTGTATATCCTCGTTTGTGGACTGCCAGTAAACTTTTCATTTCTTCCACCACGGCCGGATAGCTAGTTTCGACGGATATTTTTTCTTTGGGATTACGGATAAGGTCGAAAAGTTCGCAATCTCCACCTTCGTATTCGATATATCGCCAATGGGCGGTTCGCACCGACCACATGGGTTTGTCCCAATGTTCCGTTTTGAAATCGGGATTGATGTTGTGAAACATTTTCAAGGTGCCGGTTTGCAGGGGAAATTCGCTGAAGGCTGCTTCTCGTCCGGGCCAGCGGTTATCAGCGGCTTGAGTAAGACAATAAGGGTAAAGTTCCGCATGAGGCGTGCCATCGTTTGCCACGCTGCAACACAGTTGGTGCACGTCGTGAAGCTGTACCAGTCCGGTATATCGACTGCCAGGCCGCCAATACCGTGGGCCATGAATGATAAGCGGCACCCGGGTTAGCGCGTCGCACAAAGAAAAACCATGCCCGTAAACACCTTGTTCACCGAAGCCCTCGCCGTGATCCGCCGTCACGACGACGATAGTGTCTTCCAAGAGATTCAATGCCTGGAGTTGTTTGTATATATACCCGATACCGGCATCAGCGTAGTGGATTTCCGAGTCGTAGAAATCCAGAGCAAATTGCAGGTATTCCTCAGGCGGATCGGCATGGTTGGCCATGCAGTTAGTCCACATCTTACCGTCGTTAAAATCGCGCAGAAACCGATTTGCGGTCTTATTCCTGGAAACGAATTGACGTCTATTGCGATTGTAAGGAGCGTGGGGATCCATGAGCACAAGAAAGCCAAAAAATGGTTGCTCATTGTTATGTTGGATTATGCTTGCCGCCAGTTTGGCCGAACGAAGTGAATCACCTTTTGCTGAGCATTGCAGTCGATTCGTATGCAGATATCGCGACCAGCCGTAGCCGATGTATTTATTTACCCCGCGAATTGCCTTTTGGTGTGCCCGCAAGAAGAAGTCGGGATTCCAGACATCTTCATAATAGTCGAAGCCTCGGGTGGCGTTTGTTTTTCGACTGACAAAGTCATTGTTCGATATGCCGAAGGTAAAGTAGCCTTGTGATTTCATGTATTCCGCCAGACGGGGAAAATGATCGGGCCAGACGCGCACGGTATCGCCGTTTACGCCGTGTTGATAGGGATAGAGATCACTGAATAATGAGGCGTACGAAGCGGGGCTAAAAGGGGCTGCCGTTATGGCCTTCTCGAAGATACAGCCCTTTGCTGCCAACTGATCGATATTCGGCGTGGTCAGGCGCGGATATCCATAGCAGGATACATGATCTTTGCGCATGGAATCAACGACAATAATAAGGATGTTTGGTTTCTGTGGCCTTAATTTCATATTTCCAGTCCCTGATCCTTTGTTCAAGTCGATAATATTGCGGGGTTATTTATGGACGAGGCGGCTGTTTGTTTGTTGGATTGTATGTTTTGACGGTTGCATATCCTGATCATCAATATCCTTGAGTTGTACTTGACACAGTGTCACTCGGAAACGCGGACCATTTTCGCCATAATGGCAGAGGGAAAAGTGACGGCTGGTAAGGGGTGCAGGTTCTGCCTGGCCCCGCAGGTAATAGTTCACAACGTCATTCAGCTTTTCACCGGACAAGCGTCCGTCAAGCAGGCAATGGGTAGGCTGATTGTCCTGTATGTTTTCGCTGTTCAGCACGCCCAATCCCAGCCAGCGACGGTCGAGTAAGGTGAACGTGCGGAGTTTTGTGTCAAAGAGCAAGCTGTCTGATGTACCTCCGACCACTACGGCATCAGCAGGTAAAATTTGTTCCATTTGTTGGGATGCCTGCCGAATGGTGTAGCTGGGATTGGTTATTGCCTGGTAGTAATGGATACTCTCGACAGTCATTGCCAAAAGGCATAATCCGGTGCTTACGGTGCCGACGTGAAGGGGGGATTTATGTAAGTATTTCATGAGCTGGGGGAAGGTTAGTATTCCGACAATTACGATCAGTATGGCAGCCAAGGCGCAACAGGTTGTTGGGGAAAGGCCCGCGCGGCTGCCCAATGCCAAATGGTCGGTCCAAGGAAGTACTAGATTTGCCACGGGTACCCGAAGATAGAGCACCAACGGAAAGAGAAATGCGAAAACCGCAGCCCAATATTTCCAGGAGGCGAAATTTCGCAGGTAGTTTGCCGCCGGGGTAAGGATTTCATGACGACGATAGATCAGAACAAAGGCGGCTAATATGGCCAGCGGAATGGCCAGGTTGTAATATCGCCGATCAGCTGCGTGTTTGGTCACCAGCAGCGGAAATCCCATGCACACAATCCAGGAGACGGCGGACAATTCTGTCAGCGTCAAGCGCTCAAGTTGCTTACGAAGCCCGCCGTGTTGGACGCGCAGACCGAAATAGATCAGCCACAAGCATGCAAGGACGATCGGCAGAAGGCAGTAGGCCAGGAAACCGGTGAATCGAATGCCGTTCGTATCATCGGTTAATCCCCAACTCCAGGGCAGGCTCAACATGTATAAGCCAAGCGGTGTTTTGTTCTCAGCAGCGTGTAAAGAAGCCTGTTTGATGAACTGGTTCCATTGGGGAAGGATGAAGAATATCAGCCAGGCGGTTAAACAGAGGCCGGCTCCGAGGGAATAAGCCAAAACCTCACGACGCCATATTTTGAGGGCGGATTTCAAGCGACTTGTTTGCATCCAAGTATAAATGAGGCCGGCCAAGGGCAGCGCCGGAACGAAAAATGCGGAATTAATTTTCGCAAAACAGGCTAACACGGCGGTCACGCCGGCCAGACCGAGGCAAATACGATTGTTTCTTCCTAAAATATACAAAGCCAAGGCGATCGCCATCCAGGCGGAGGGGACCGATTCCACAAAAGCAACACGGTTGAAGGTGACCACGAAATAATCGAATCCCAGGATCGCCATTCCCGCCACCGCCGACCAGCGGTCAGTTGTCTTCCCAAGTATCAAACCGACGCAAATAATCGAAACCAGCCCGGCAGCTGCTGTGACCATTCGTGTTTGTACCAGCCCAACACCCGCCAGGGCATAATTCAAACGTAAAAGGAAGCTATAAACAGGGGCGGCATAATAGCCGGGGTTGTATTCGTCGAGCACCCATTGGCCGAAAAGGGCATGATTGCGGGCATTGAAGGCCCACCATCCCTCGTCGGTGATGAAATGTCCATGAACCGTGGACGGGGGATCGGCCTCGAGGGCGATAAAACGAAAAGCGCTTGCCGTCAACAGGACAACAGCCAGGCTCATCCACCACAGCAGGTGGCGGGATTGAGATGGGGAGGCGGCGATGTTGGCTTTTTTCTGCATTTCGGTGCTTGGCTTTTGTGAAACGGTGCTCATTGCTTATTGCGAGTCAGGTGCAGGATCTCAATATTTTGATCCGTTGTTTGAAAAGGGGTGTATTCAAGTGGAAGATCGTTTTTTTTCAGGATGGCCAGATTGTTTTGATGATCTTCCACGATCAGTTCGAAGTGTGCACGAAGCAGCGGCAATTTCGTCCACTTGGCCAGGCCGACCCAGTCCGCCAAGTAATGGATTTTTTTTCGCAGTACGTAATGGGGTATCCGATTCTGCAGGCGTGCCTGCAGGGCTTCCGGGTTGACCTTGCCGTCCAGGTTGATGGTGCGATCGTGAAAATAGCCGAGCGTGCCCGTCTGAGGGGCGCCGACCCAGGCCGACGCAGGGATTTTGTTGGCGACCCATTCGACGACCTGGAAATGTTCGTGCTGATTGCCTTTTAGGTACAGGCGAAGATTCAGGCCAACTGCCAGAAAGGCAAGGATTACAGGAGCCAGTTGGACGGTTATGCGCGGTATAGGTTTATAAAAACGTTTTGTTCGATAAGCGTTTGCTATGTCCCACAAATAAACCGCCACCCAGGACCATAACAGGGTTGTAAATGGCGAAAGCGGGAAAAAGTAGCGAGCCAGGAAATGTCCCGCACCGAAAAACAGGCCGTAGAATACGGATAACATGAGAGCGTAAAGTGTTATGGTCAGTAATAGCAGTCTTTCCTGATAAGTACACCTGCGGGTGATAAATACAAGCAGCGTAATCCATCCCGCCGTCAGAGCGATAGCGGCACTCCAGACAAGTGGATTATTCTCCAGCCCGGCAGGTATGGGGATCACAGTCAATGCGTATTCAGCAAAGACGATGGGCACCAGGGAGAGATTCTCGCCGAATGTGATATAAGCGGCTTCGGAAATTCCGCTGATGGGCATCAAGTGGCCGAAATAAATGTAGTTGTACATGAGCCAGGGGGAAGCGACGATCAGACTGGTAGTACCTATCCAGATGGATTCGCCCAAACGATGCGGCCAACGGGCATCGGAGGATTTTCTTGTCCATAACAAATGGACAAAGCAGATAGCAGCGATCAGCAGGGCGGCGTCGTTGCGCATCCAGAAACAAATGCCCAGCAATAGCCCTGTCATAAGGCATTGTTTGTAAGTCCATCGATTATTTTGCCGGCGATGGACAGCAAGAAAATAATACACGGCAAAGAGAATACAAAGCACATACAAGCCTGTTTCCAGGCAGTTCATGGTATGGGGGACAAATCCGCCCGCGGAGAACCAGACGCCGGCCGACAGGGCAGCGACGGTTGCGCCTCTTTTGTGTTCGGCCAAAAATAATCGACCCAACTTGTAGATCATGAAACTGGACGCCAGGGCTACGATGGCTTGCAAGACCAATACCAATTTCACGCCGGCAATTTTATTCCCGCTTACCAGCCAATAGCAGCAGGCATAAATAAAGGTAGCCCCCGGTTGTGTGCCGTTGGTTGGAATGGTGCCGTCGGCGGTACTCATTCCGTTGCCGATGGCCAGGTTTCGGGCGATGGTCAACATCAGGTAGCCGTCTTCGGTGGGAAATTGACGCAACAATCGGCCACCGTGGTCTAAAAGTGGTGCCAATCGAGAGACCAGGCCGACAATGAATAACGCGATAATCAACCAGGTAAATGGCCGGTTCAATCGGGAAGTATCGATTGCAGAATAGTTATCCATCATTGTGTTAACCACAATGTTTGGGAGAGCCTTGCGTTCGTATTGCTAAAATCAATCATTAATCCTTCTGTAGATTCAAGAGTTGGTTTGCTAAGGACTGGGCGATAAAGCTGCTTTTTGGTTATTCGGAGAGCGGACAAGCCCTAATCGATTCAACTGCCACCGGCGGATGTAATGCCGGAACTGGAGATCTTCATAACGGGGTTTTCGGCGGAGATACCCGCTCAAGTAGCCGGCCAATATCAGCAGGCCACCGATAATAAAAGGGCGTTCCAGGGCGCGGTAGCCGGCAATGGCCAGGGCGTAAAGCGGATGGGTACCCATAAAATATTGTCCATAGCCCCAGCGCAATCGACCGTGATAAATATTTTTGAAGGAAGAGCCCATTGGTCGAAGGTGAATGAAACGCAACTGCGGATCAGCAAAACTGCGGGCTTTCCAACCCAGCATGCGGCAGCGATGACAGTCGATTCCATCCCACATGACTTCCGGCACAAACCCGCCGATATCCTTGAAGCAGGCGACGCGATAAAGCTTACTTTGACCCTGGGAGAAATCGTCGCTGGTTCTTTCGGGAACGAGTTTTCCTTTGATTCTGAGCCAGGATTTGCCGCTTGCGGTACCCAGGCGAGGATCAGCCTTGAATTTTTCGAATAGTAATTCGAAGTATCTCGGCCCGAATTCAAGGTCACCGTCAAGTTTGCACACGAAATCAAAATCGTCGATTTTGAACTTACGCAAACCATCATAGAAGGCATCGATAACACCGCCGCCGACTTTACGCCCTCCGCGATCAACGCGATGGAGCAAATGAATCCAGTTATATTCTATTGCCGCCTGGGCGGCGATGCGCGGGGTGTCGTCACTGGAGCCGTCGTCCACGATTATCCAAGCCGTTGGTTTAACGGTTTGGCTGGTTAGCGAATCAATGGTTCGTTGCAGGTAACGTGCCTCATCCCGTACCGGGGAGATGATCAGGAGTTTTGGGGAATCCACTTCCATTGTTTTATACTTTCGGTAGTGGGTTCGTTTAATGAACTAAGAAGTGTAGTGCGGGTCGATTCAAAAAGGTTCGTCAATCGCTGTATGTTGGAATCGAGATCAAAACGGGTACGTACATGACGGGCTCCATAAAGGCCCATCTTTCGAGCTTCTTCGGGATGTTCGATGACGTAACGTAATGCCGCTGCCAATTTTTGGGCATTCCCCGGAGAAACCAGCAGGCCGTTGTAACGGTGGACAACCAATTCGGCCACACCGCCCACACGGGTGGCAACAACCGGCCGGCGGCGGGCCAAAGCTTCCATGAGCACGACAGGGACGCCTTCTGACAGGCTGGGGAGTGTCACCACGTCCGCGGAGGCATATAAATTAGCAACCTTGTCCGCCGGCAAGGCCCCGGTAAAAGTAAGTGCATCTTCCGGCAAATTCTTCGCGGAATTCAGGAGCCGATTTCGTAACGGGCCGTCGCCGACAATTGTGCAACGAAAACGGACATTTTGCTCACTTAAAACAGACAAGGCTTCAAGTAAAATCGGATACCCTTTTTCTTTGGACAAGCGGCCCACGCTGAGGATATGGGGTATGGCATGAGGTTTCGGAACAGGAGAATGTTTGACAATGGCCTGGCCGCAACGAACGACGTGTAGTTTAGGCCAATCGGTTTCCGGGCAGACTAGCATCAGCCGGGCTCGGCCATGATAGCTGACGCAAACGACGAATGTCGCCCGATGAACTTTTTCCGCCAGGCGGAATTTGCGCGGCTCGTTCAGTTCTGAACCGTGGCAGGTCATGCTGAAAGGAATACCAGCAAGCAGGGCGGCCAACATGCCCGTACTCGAGCCACTGTTGCCGAAATGGCAATGCAGATGCTCAAATCCTTCCCGTTTCAACCAATGGGCCAGCAAAATGGCTTCCATGAAATAGGCCAGCCATTTCAGTCGCTCATTGCAGGTATTATGCCCGCAAAAAAGGGCGACCCCCAAGGTCTTAAAGGCACGAATCGGTCGGCTGATGAAAGTCCGGAATAACGCGACGATGAATTCACCGGCCGGAGGGGGCATCAACCAGCGGGTGTTCGCTGCTTCTTCTTTTGCTTTACGTCCCAGGATATCCTCTGTGGAGGCTCGCCGAATGGAGAAAGAACTAATCTGAAAACCTTTTTCGCGCAGCGCGGAGATTTCCCGTTGAATAAAAGTATGCGATACTGCTGGATAGCGACTGGTAAGGTAAGCGATTTTCATGGCGCAAGCTTCGGAATTGAAAAGCTATCCTCACGCAAACGACGGGCGAAAACCAAATCGGCCAGGCGGCTGATTTCCATACGCATCAAAGTCCCTGAAGCGGAACCTCTCAGCCCACTCAGCCGATTTTCATGCACAAAATAACGTTTTAGCATGAAAGAATCGGAACCGGCCCGGTTATTTCCGTGCTGCGTAGTCACAGCATACCGATAGCCGACCGTTTGTACGTGTTGGCGTATTGTCTCATCAACATTCCCATTTGGATAGCAGAAGCTTTGAATCTCTCGGCCGATAAACTTTTGGAGCATGTCGCGTGATTCGTGAATTTCTTTGTGTAGTTGTACAGGATTGAGCTGGGTCAGGATATCATGAGTCAGGCTATGTGAACCGATTTCTTGGCCGGCCTGGGTGAGTTTATGAAGCTGTTGGCTGGTCATGATCAAATCATTTTCGATGCTGGGGATTTCGTCATATATTTCGGCAACAAGTTGCTCTATCAAGGAGCGGCGAACATTCGGGGGAAGTAGCTTGGCCATGGCAATTGCATTCCGGATATCGATACGAGTAACCGAACTAGACAGGCATTGCTTGAGAATATTGCCAGCCGGGTGTTCGTTGACGAGAGCAATCAATTTCTTTCTGCCTTGGTAATTCGATATTGTTCTTCCCAGCAGATCATACCATGGTGGTTGGCGAGTATTGACCAAGCCGGCGATTACAAAGAAGGTGGCCCGTAACCCAAACTCCTCAAGAATGTCAGCGGCATAGTCATAATTATCTCGGTAGCCGTCGTCGAAAGTAAGGACTACTAGCGGCCGGGAATGATCTTTCCCCTGTTGCCACACATTCATAGCCTCGAATAGGGGTAGTACCTCAAAATATCGACTCAGTATGCGACAATATTCACGCAGGGCTGAAGGTGTTACCACCAAATCGGGTAAAAAATAAGCAGCCTTTTCTTGCTTCGGTAAAATTCGATGAAAGCAGAGTATAGCCAGGTTGCGGCGGTTGCGATGTTCCGCCAACGACAATATCCCGGAGGCCCTACACCCGGCGGCCGAACAGGTTCTCAGGAGATGTTTGATCATCTTGTGTTGCAGTTATTGCGTATTTGCTGTCAAGCACCGTTGGTCGAGCACGTAGAAAACGGGCCGGCGTGCCAACCCATATTTCATTTGGTGGGACATTACGGGTGACGACACTGTTAGAGCCGATAACGACTTGCTCGCCAATGGCCACTCCTTTGAGGATAACGCTTCCCCGGCCGATCCATGTTTCCCGGCCGATGGTTATTGGCGAAGTCCGGTAGCCCGACTGGCGGATGTTTTTTTCATCAAGCCGGTGATCCTGGTCGCGGATACTGCAGTATTCGCCAATCATGACATGATCGTGTATGGATACCCGCTGATGGGCCACGATGATCGTACCGGGAGAGAGGACTACGTTGTTACCGATGATGATTTCTCCCGTTTCCCGCGTTTCCAGGCGCACGCCTTTGTAAATTCGACAATTATGCCCCAGCCGAATGCGATCGGTGCCTTCAAAGTTGATCAGTCCCAGGATCTGATTATCCGCGGGTACCGCCCGCCGACCGAGATGAGCCCGAGCCCAGACCAAGCAAAAGCATCGCCAGGGCCAACCGGAAAAAAGTTTAAGCAGTAAGGCCGGCAAGACCATCAACGCCAGGGCAATGGTTTTGAGAAATCCTCTCACCGATACACCTTGGCATCAGAAAGCTTTGCGGAATCACTGGATTTTGCGTTTGAGAGGGATGAACAAAAATGGTGTTGAGCGCCGGCAAAATCGTCCACGAACAATTGATGAAACAATTCCAATCCACTCAACACGCCGATGAGTTTTTGATGGTTGACACCATCGACATGTTCTCGAACAATGCGGCGCAGCCCATCCGGGTGCAGGAAACCTCGTTCCAGGCAACGTTCCGACAACAAGGTCTGATCGATGAATCCCTGCAATGGCCCTCGAAACCATTGGTCGAAACGGGCTACGTGGCGGCCGGGAAACATGTCGGGCCAAAACCAGTATTGCGAAGCTTTCTGGTTCACTCTTCCGGCAGCGGCGGCCATAAATCTTATAGGCCAGCACGTTCGTGCTGGCAGCCCGGTTCGCTGCCACCGGATGCTTCCCATGGCTGGATAAGACCGACGGATCATTTCCACGTACAATTTGTGTCGGTGTCGCCAGCGGTAGGGTACCTGCATGACAAAATCGAAGAAGTCATTATCGAAAAACGGAAAGTGCGTTTCCACAAGCCAGCGGAACAGGTAGGACCCGTTCGATGAACACCGCCGCACACGGTTGTCCAGCAAAAAGGCCATGGTTCGGTCCATCTCTGTAGGGGCTTGATATAAAGCGAACCGCTCGCAAAATAAGTGTCTGGCCCGTTGAATCGTCCATTGGTAGCGTTCAGGTCCAAGCAAGGTTTCGCCCAGTTCCGCTGGGAGCGTACCGGCCCGCCAGTTCCACAAAGCCTCGGCTGCCTGCGGTGTATTCTGTGCCATCCACCAGCGGCGATTAATGAAGTTGCCTCCCAGGACGGCGTCACCGGCCATGGCGTCGAGTAAAACGTTACAGTCGTTTCGACAGGCTTGGACATACGGCAAAACGTGCATATCCGTCGTGTCGCAAAAACCTTCGGTCAACCATACGCCGCGTCGTCCGAAATCAGCGATATAGGATGGATCGTAAACATAGGCGTGATGCGGACTGTTTAACGCTTCCGCTGTTTGCCGTCCGTAACGCAAATCCCGACAGCCGTCGATGCCCCAAGTGTATGATTGGATCTGCGCGGGATTCGGTGTTGAGGCCAGCGCAATACGCGAGTCGAGTCCACCGCTTAAGGGCACCCCGGTTCGCCGCCCAGGTCGGCAGATTCGATGCACCGCCTGTTGAAACAGATCCGCCGTGCGTTCCGCGGATGTTTGAAAATCGAGGGAAGGATTTTCCCTGAAAGCGTATCGCCAATATGGATGTATCGTCAGATTATTTTTATGAATGCGGGTAATAGTGGCTGCAGGTAAAGAATGGATATCGCGAAACAGAGTCAATTCTCCGACGACCTCGCCGATGCTTAACATCAAGGCCAGGGCATCCTCGTTAAGTTCATTTGATATTATCCCCGTCGCTAACAAGGCCTTGCATTGGCTGGCGAACAGCACCGCGTCTTTGTAGCGGGCATAATACAGCAGGTACCAGCCGTAACGATCCTGAACCAGCTCGATACATCGCGTATTTTCATCGATTACCGCTGCCGTGAAGGGCCCGATCGCCTTGGCTAATCGATCTTTCGCCAGTGGTTGGCAGAAGAGTTTTCGCGCTCGTGCCGCTGGATCAAGTTTGTCATTTTCCCCACTGAAAGCCAGGATCTCACCCTGGAAAACAGCTTGTCTTTGGTTGTGTGGATCATGTAAGACCTGTGCGCAACCGGGAAAAATACCTTTATCCACCACGCCGATACAGATGCCTTCACGCTGATGTATAGCACATTGCCGATCCGGAGAGAGGTTCATGGCTCGGGCCATACGTTCCGCCGTATCGGGTGGAAGTTCAAGCCTCGGATCTGAATAACCAAAGATACCTGACATCGGAAACCTTTGTGTCTAAGCGTATCTCATTGTGAAGATGCCGGGTTATATTCCATCAGCGATGCCGGATGCCGGGAGACGATATGCCACATTCCCTTGACTTGCCCTAAAAACAGGGGAAGTCGGCTGAACACACAATGAATTCCGTAAAGATAAGCCGATGCCCATCCGTCGGTCCTGGAATGGGCTTTGACAGCGATCCATGTGATTCGTGCGATCACCAGGACGATCCATGCCGGCAGTGTCCACCAGACTCCTGACAGGATTGCGCCGGCAAATGAACCTATCCAAAAGATGAGTTCCGCCGCATTGAACAGGCTTTCTTTTTGCCAGAAACGTTCCTTACCATGTCGGCAGCGAAAGGCGACTACGGCATAGGCCCAGCCCGAACGCACCAGGCGCTTCCAATATTGCCCAAAGCTGGTCATGTTCAAGTCATGACGGGTCATCGGTTCATTCAGCCGCCAAATCAGGAATCCAAGACGCCGCAAACGATAACATAACTCCGGTTCCTCGCCGGCAACCATCTCTTCATTGAATCCGCCCAATTGGGCGAGCACTTCGCGGCGAAATAAGGCGTCGCCACCGCAGATGCGCCACGGGCCGGCCGGCACATGCCAATCGAATGCACAAACACGCATGTAAATCGAAGCTTGTGGGCAGAGCTCTTCTCGCCGACCGAAGACACACGCAATGGTAGGATCCCTTATTTGATACATTGCCTTAGTCAACCATTGTGCATCTAACTCGACGTCGCCATCGAGGAAATGAACCAATTCGTGACGGGCTTGCCGCCAGCCGATATTTCGTGCCCGGGCCGCACTGAAAGGCCTTTCTGTCAGGCGGATAACCTGAGCACCAAAACGTTGAGCCTGGATGCAACTGTCGTCTGTGGAATTGGAATCGACGTAGATCAGCTCAATATAGTCTTGGGGGTAGTTGGCCTTTTGAATCGAACTCAGGCAACGGACCAGCCGCTCCCCTTCGTTTCTGCCGATGACCACGATACTAATTGGCGGTAGCTCATTTATGTTTACAGAAATGTTCTTATCCATCGGCTTCGCCTGAACAATTCAGCTAACATGCAAGAGGGTCCATTAGTTAAACGTTATCATCGCCCGGCCTTCAGGGAATGCAGTCGACGTCCGCTGGGGTGTCAGTACCGCTGAAGCATCGCTGGAATACAGCAAAGTCAGCCTGGTCCACGTCCCCATCCAGATCGAGATCCGCGGCCTGCATGTCGGAATCGTTCTGCGGGATTCCCGGACCGGTGGCGCAACTCTGGAAGGTGTCGAAATCGGTATTGTCAACGTCTCCGTCGGCATCGAAATCCACGACCAGCACCGCAGGACATCCGTTTTCATCGACTTGGGCCCCTGGTATAGTATTGGGACACTGATCACAGGGATCGCCCACCCCGTCTCCGTCGGTGTCCTCTTGCCCGGGATTGTTTTCCCCGACACAATTATCCACGCAATCCATTACCAGATCTCCGTCGGTATCCTCATCAGGTTCTCCACAACCGCATACGCCCGGATCGATCTTGTTCGGATCATTGGGACATAAATCATTGCAGTCGAAGGTTCCATCCTCGTCTGTATCAATATCCGGTACACCACAACCACATACTCCCGGTTCAATTTTTTCCGGGTCATCCGGGCAACCGTCGATGCAATCAGGTGTTCCGTCTTCATCCGTATCGGTATCTGGCACGCCGCATCCACATGTACCAGGCTCAATTTTGTCTGGGTCATCCGGGCAACCGTCGATGCAATCAGGTGTTCCATCTTCATCCATATCGGTGTCTGGCACGCCGCATCCACATGCACCGGGCTCAATCTTCTCTGGGTCTTCCGGACACGCATCGTTACAATCGAGTGTTCCGTCTTCGTCTGTATCAATATCCGGTACACCACAACCACATACTCCCGGTTCGATTTTTTCCGGATCATTCGGGCAGCTGTCCCAGTTGTCAGGTGTGCCATCACCATCCGTATCCATCATTAAATCCAAGGACCGAATCTCAAGATCATCCCAGTACTTAGAACCGGAGTTCATCGCCCAAGCCCCAATAGTGCCGTACGTAAGTCGGCTAGCGCTATCATCCCAACAATCAATTTGCCAGGCACCGGGCACTTCCCCGCCCTGAGGCCAAACCATGGCCTTTATTTCAGTTCGATCCACGTTTTCGCGCACTTGGATTTTGAATTTGTACCACGTGTTTACCAGTGGAATGACTCCCGAATCGCTAATTCCACCCGTGATTGTTACCCCGTGATTAGAAATATGAAATGAGCCACCGTTGTAGCTTCGCAGCCTGTAGTACAAATCTGTATTAGGGTAGGAAGATAGGAAAGTTACTCCAAATCCCGAGTCACTGGCGGTTTTTCTCATTCTGCCGGTGTATTCGTAAGCAGTCCAGCCGGCGCTGCCCGTTCCAATATAATGGGAGTGGATATTGGTCAGTGTTGAGGTTGTTCCGAAGACCTTTTCACCTTCGACCTCGTAAACTTTGAACAGGCTGTTATTTTCACTCAGGCTGTTGTTGGCATCGGTGTCCAGCCAGTTGTCAGGATCATCGCCGACATTATACTCCTCCATGGTCTCAGATATAATTGCCGGTGGACAACCTGTTTCATCCACAACAGAACCCGTCGGAGTGTCAGGGCAAAGGTCGACACAATCCAAAACCCCGTCTCCGTCCTGATCTCCCTCGTCTGGTACGCCACATCCGCAAATGCCGGGTTCAGTTTTGTTCGGATCGTCCGGGCATTCATCTAAGCAATCCGGCAATCCGTCTCCATCCGTATCCGTATCCGGCACTCCACAACCACAGAAACCGGGGTCAAATTTATCAGGATCATCCGGGCAGCGGTCAGTTGGAATCTTAAAGTAATCCGCCAGGCCGGTGTAAGAGGGAGCGCTATGTCCATCCGGGGAGGCCGTGGCGATAAAAGGCCCGATATCGTTAACGCTAAGGTCATATTGAAAACTTCCACCGTCGTACCAGACGTCTCCATTGTAAGAGTAATATGCCGTCCAGATGTTTCCTTCGCGGTGAACCCGCATATATATTGGAGCGGCATTTTCCACTGTTTTATAAATTTTGACATACGCATTATTCCCATTCAGTGCGGCGGAATACAGAATCATGTTCAAACCATCGTAATAAAAATCAAAGCGCAAGGCCTTTGTCTCGTTTTCTTGGATGAGGATTCCGTAACCTTGGAACTGGAGTTCCACTGGCGAGTCGAACTTACTTTCCACCATAAAATCGACGTCATTGGCAGGCTGCATAATTCGTGGCGAGTTGAAACCTATGGTCCAGATGTCTCGATCGTCGCCTGCGGGAATATCGATGGAAATTTGGCTCCCTGTCATTGTCAGGGTTGAACCGCCCAAAGGATCATGCCAGGTCCAGAGTTCCGTATCTAGGCTGGTTGCGTTGAAATCGTCCGAAACAATCCCTG
>CAZMVS010000100.1:0-9023 GCA_964569525.1 uncultured Planctomycetales bacterium | reverse complement strand
CTGAAAAGGAGAGAGGTTGGATTTGATGTTAATAGCAGGGAGGCTGTGAAGACCGATAACTTTTGGTCGTGTTGAAATAATACCTCAATGAACACCGATCGTGTTGTGTGCAGCTCATCAACCGAAACATTGGTTGGCCGTATTGGTGAAGGATACGGAAACCTGGTTACCGTAAGTGGTAATCGCCATAGCACAGGCGGCAATTACTAATGCCAACATAACAGCATATTCCGTGGTGGTCGGACCGGATTCATCCAAAATAAAGGTCTTGGTTTTTAAAGCAAACGCGCGCATCTTTTCCCCCTTATTGTCCCGGCGATTTGGTGAAGGGGCACGGTATCGGCGGCTTCATGCCATGGACCGATAAATTGCTTCCTACCCGGATTGCCTTGTTATCCGTCTTGCAAAAGAACAACGGAATAAACGTAATAAATAAAATCAGCCAAAGCAAATGAGTGGAAAAATATTTGTCGGCAAGCTATTTTTGTCGGGCGAACTACTGTGAATTCGCTCAGCCTATATTAACGCGAAGGTTCTGATGTGGAATAACTACGCAATGCGGGGGGGACCATCATCTCGTAAAATGCTTCCTGCGAAGGCGCCTCGTGCAGCGGTCGGGCCGGCACGCCGACCACGGTGCTCATCGGCTCCACGTCCTGAATAACCACCGCGCCACCACCGATAATAGCTTCACATCCGATCCGTATGCCCTGTAAAACCGTCGCCCCAATCCCGATGAACGCTCCGGATTCAACAGTCACCCGGCCCGCCAGCTTGGCTCCCGGACACACATGCGACGCCGTGCCGATCATGGTCTCGTGATCAATGATGCAGCCGGTATTGAGAATGACCGAGTCCCCCACCTGGCAATGGGCACATATCAGCGCACCGGCACAAATCACCACGTTACTGCCCAGCGTCACATTGTGGGCCAGGTTGACGGAAGGGTGAATGGCATTGATCAGCGGGACTCCCATGTCTTCGATCTGCTGGGCGAAATTCCGCCTTACCCCGTTATCCCCAATAGCTACGATTGCTCCTTCCAACCCTTGACGACGCAAATCTGGCAGGGCCTGAAGATCTCCCAGAATAGGCACTCCATCCATCCGTCGCCCGTGCAACGCCGGGTTGGAATCCAGAAAGCCCAACACCTGGTATTGTCGGCCTCGCAGCAGAATGTCCAAAATAACTCTGCCATGCCCTCCGCCGCCGACAATAACAACGGGGGTTCGCTGATCGTGATTTTTCCCGAACATGGTACCCCCTTTATCGGACGACTAAACGTCCTGCTGAACTCTTTTCCCCCCGTTTCGTATCATTCTGCAGGAAGCCCCATGCCAGTGGATTGCTATCTTCTTACCCAGACGATAACCGCTTCCAACTGGCCTCCGCTGGCTTTCTGGCCGATGATAGACGATATCTAAAGCGTTGTTGGACAATCGGTAAGCTGTGTCGCGAGTGCCGGAAATCCGACGGAGGGGGAGGAAAAATCCCCATACCGGGGACTCAAATGTTCAGGTGATGGTGGACGAAATACCACATGCGAGTGTCACTCTTCGGCTGAAACTGAATAAGTTTTATCTTGGATTGATCCCGCTTGTTGGTGTTTCTATCGGTTTTCTTTGGTCGGCCGACTGGAAGTGGGAAGGTAGGTCGCATGATGACAGAGGAACAAAGTTCCAGCGAAGCTGCTCAAGGGTTATGTCCCGATTTCGGCACATCCCGCTCTCGCCTGTTTAGTAGATGGTTCCTCATCTGCGCAGCCTTGTTGTGTACTTTTACCGTGAGCTTCGAAGTAGTGGCCAATCTACTGGGCGTGCAGTTCAAAAAGTTACCTGTCCCCTTGAAAAAACCGTTCAATGAATTGGATAAAGCAAAACTGGAGCCCTACGAATTAGTCCAGCCGAGACATCTTCCCCATTCTATGGTCGATCAGCTGGGAACCGAAAAATACATTCAATGGGCCCTTAGGGATACCTCTGCGGAAAATGCTGGAACCTCCCATGATATCATTAATCTTTTCGTGACTTATTACACGGGAAATATCGGCCAGGTTCCCCATGTGCCGGAAGAATGCTATTTGGGTTCAGGCCATCAAAAGCTTGAAGATAAAGTGGTCACCCTCGAAATTCCTGAACTGGGCGAGAAATCCTCCGTTCCTGTTCATTTACTGTTTTTCCAAAAGTCCGCCATGTTTCACCAAAGCAAATCCGTCGTAATGTACGTTTTTAATGTGAATGGTCAATTCGCTGCCACGCGAAACGACGTCCGTCTGATCGTGGCCAATCCTATGGAAAAATATGGGTATTTCAGCAAACTTGAGGTTTCTTTCGAGTACGATGACAATGCCCATACGGAGACTGATGTCTTGGAAACCGGCCGCAAGTTCTTGCGAAAAGTAGTTCCTCTTTTGGTGGAAGACCATTGGCCGAATTGGGAGCAACGCCATCAACTAACGAAAGCTCCATGAGTAAAATGAAACTCTGACGCCTTGGAACTGAATCTGGAGTTGACCCAATAAACGCGAACAAAGAATTTTGATTTTTCGGCTCTTATATTCTCGTGTATTTTATGTTTGCAGACTGCAAGATAGATCGCTAAACGTGATGATCAGCATTTCACGCCGGTTCCGCCGACAAGGCGACCCGGATATCGTCAAGTTTGTCACCTGGAAAGGAAGAGAAGAAAAACATGGCCAAACGACTTAACAAGAAACTCATTGCGGGTTTGACCATTGTGGGAATGTCGGTGACCACCGTGGCCGGCGTGGTTATGGTGATGACTCTGCCTGACCCCGATCCCGAACCCTATGTCCAAGAAGCCGAAGAACTCATCGCCGCAGGTGAATATGAAGAAGCTTGTAAACGTTATCAGCGGGCCTCGTCACGCGCCCGGGAAGATGGTCACCATACCGAGGAATCCATCGATTATATGATCAAGGCGGGAGATTTATCCCTCCAGTCCGGCGACGCCCGAGGCGCTTTGCAGGCTTGGAATAACGTGATGCTGGCCGATCGCCAAAACGAGGAAGCCCAGCAACGCCTTGTTAATTTTTATCTCGAACTTGCTCGCATCAGTGGTGGAGCTAGTTGGCAAAGCTTGGAAAGCGAAGCTAGGAAACTTTGTGAGATCAACCCTGAAAATTACATCGGACTCCATGCTTTAGGATTGGCCCTGATTAATCAAAGGGCAATTGACGAAGAAAACGCTGGAAAGGGACAGGAAAAACTTGAAAAAGCTGTCGAAGGTGACAAGACGGATCCCGAATTCGTCCATAGTTTGGCTAATTACTATTTCAGCGAACAGCGAATCGATGACGCGGAAAACCTGTACAATGTGCTGTTGAAACTCTTGCAGGAACAGGATGATCCTGACCTCCAATGCTTGGCCAAGGCTTACCGCTATCGCGGCATGTTCTATTCCCGCAAAGCCCGAAGGCTGATTCTTGCCCATGTGAAACAGAATGAGTTACCCCCCAGAATTGCTGACCAAGTGAAACAAATTGAGCAGCAAGCCCGCGCCGATCTGGCCAAGGCTGTAGAACTTGTCCCCGAGGACGTGGAAACCCTCTTTGCTGTGGGACAATATTGGCATAACCGCCGCTCTGTTGACCAAAAACTTGAAGCCCGGCGAACCGAAAATAACGAATTCCAGGAAAAAGCTAAAAATTTCTTCAAGCAGGCGATTGGACAGGACCCTGCCCGATATGAGGGGTATCTTCGCTTGGCCCAACTTTATCTGCGGGCCGGGGAACTCGACAAGGCCCACGAAATTCTGCAAAAGCGAATCGATTTGGGTATCAAGCGGGACCACTACCTCAGTTGGCGGCATCTGTCCTATATGGCCATGGTGCGCGATCTGGACTTCCGCGTTCTACTCAGCAAACTTTCCCAGTTAGGACAAAACGTCAAAAACAAAAAGGAATATGAACAAAAACAAGAAACCATCAAGCAGCAACTCCAGGACTTGTACCACCGCACGGTGGCCAACATGCAGCAAGGCGAAAGCAGCTCCATGGCCTTATTCATGAAAGGCCGGCTCGATATGCTTGATGGCAATACCGCCGACGCCATCAAAACGCTTGAAGTGGCGGATACCAAAACCATGGGTACCGATTCGGAAATAAAACGTTATCTCGCCAGGCTTTATTTGCAGACCGGCCAACCAGGCTTGGCGGTGGAGGCTCTACAAAAGGTCTTGCAGGTCCAATCGGAAGATGCCCGCCTTTGGGCTGCCATGGCAGCTGTCCGCAATGCGCTTAACCAACCCAACTTGGCCTTACAAGCCGCCGATAATGCTCTTCGCATACAGCCCGATAACCGTCAGGCCCTCGTTGAAAAGGCTCAAGCATATCGCAGTATGGGCAACACCGCTGCCGCCCGGAACATCCGTGATCAATTGGCAAACATGATGGGGGGCGAAGACCCCGTCCAGGCGAAACTGCTCCAGGCCGTTAATCTCCAGTTGCAGGCTACCAGTGGCGAAGTGGTGGATCAGGAATTGATCACGCAGTCAGAAAGCTTGCTTAGGGAGGTCCTCAAAGAGCAGCCGTTAAATATTCGTGCCCTGCAGAGTCTTGCCGCTGTCGCCAATAACAATCCTGCTCGAATCGAGCCCATCAAGCTTTTGTTTGACAAATCACTCAAGGAAGCAAAGCAACGAATCGCTGATGAGTCTGCTGCTACCCAGCCTGCTGAACAGAGTATAGATACCCTTAAACAACTCGTCGGCAGCATAGAAATGCTCAAAGTGTTTGTGAATAAAGACATCGACGAAGCGCAGCGCTTAGAACAATGGGAAAAAATTATTCGTCAGCAAGATGATCCTTTCTTGGTCAATGTGCAACTCTATCAGCTTTGTTCTCGGATTCCCGATCGAAAAGAGGAAGCCCGCAAATATCTACAAAAAGCCTATGAAGCTCAACCGGAAGATGAAACCCTCACCAAGCGGATGTTTTTTACCGCTATCGACAGCCAGGATTGGTCGGCTGCCGAGAAGTACTTGGGAAAAATTATCGATCTGGGTATCGATCCGTCCGGAGGGCATTTTTATAGGGGGCGTCTGCTGCTTTCCCGAACCGATGAACCGGATAATTTTGCCGAGGCCACCGAGCAACTCAAAGCCGCCGTGGAAGAATACCCTAGCTTTTCCGATGGCCATGCCTGGTTGGCTTTGGCCCATGTGAAGTTGAATAATTTCGAAGAGGCTCGGAAATCCTATCAAGAGGCACTGCGGTTGGATCCCCAAAATCCTACCGCTGTCTTGGGAATGACCCGTGTGGCTGATATCACTGGGCGGGAAGCGGAATTACAAAAATATCTCGATCAGGCCGCCGAACTGCTTCCCAACCATCCTTGGGTGCAAGCCCGCTTGCAGGAACGCGAAGATCAGCAGCACCCCGAACAAAGTATTGCCCGACGCGAAAAAGTTCGTCAACAACAGCCTGATGATATAAGTAATCTGATCAGTCTGGCCGAGTTGTATTTGCGGACCAATAAACCGGAAAAGGCCGGGGAAATATACGAGGAATGTTATAAGCTCCAGCCTACCAACCTGCGGGTGGTTGGTCTGTACGCCCGTTTCTTACGCCAACAAAGTGGTGATCCTGAAAAAGCGGAAGAGTTGTTTCGCCAGGCCGTTGATCAAATCGATGATGAAAATCCCTTGACCAAGGCGGGTGCCCAATTACTCCTGGCCTCTCATCTGAATAGCGTCTATGAATCTAACCAGGAACAGGATAATCGTGAGCAGATTAATAAGGCTTTTGAAAAAGCAGCCCAGATCAGTCGGAATCCCGCAGTTTTGCTGGAAATTGGAACTTATTTCCTCGTGACCAATCAGTTCGATCAGGCGGAAAACTACTTGAAGCAGACCATTGCTGCTGCTAAGAACGATCCTGCCGACCGTGAACATTATAAAAACGCGCATCAGCGATTGCTGGATCTCTATGCCCAGACTCGTGATGCTTCCCGTTCTGAGGAAATCTTAAAGGCCATCGATTTCCACGCGCAGGAATTCAATGAAAATTTCGCCAACCTCGCCCGGGCTGAATATCTCGCCTCTATCGGACGGGATAGCGATGCCCTGGATTATTTCACTCAGTACATCAGCCAGAACCCATCCGATCCTCTCGGTTATTACCGCCGGGGTCTGGTTTATTATCGCCGAAGCCAATGGAGCCGGGCCATTGAGGATCTTCAAGAGGTAAAACGTTTGCGCCCCGCTCTGGATGATTACAAGCCGCGGATTATTTTGGCCCGTGCCTTGCAATTTAATAACCAGGTCGAAGGGGCTATCGATGAATTGCAAGCTTTAATCGGCGAAAATGTGACTAGCTTCGAGACCATAAGCCGATTGTTCGCTATCTACGTGGACCAAAAACGATGGCAAAGCGCAATCAATCTTATCGCCCCTCGTCGCCAGCAGTCCGATGCCCCCTTGTGGCCTTATTTTCTGGCGGAAATCTCCCGCCAAAGGGGCGAAACTGATCAGGCCATCGAAATGGCCGTCGAAGCCGTACAAAAGAGTGACTACGATTGGAACATGCTTAGTTACTTGTTCAGCATCTATTTTGATTTTGAACGCTATGAAAATCTTGTCGCCTTCGTACAAAACCAGTTGCCGGAAGAAAAGAAAATCCCTCAGGTAACCATGCGCCTTGCCAATGCCCATCGTGCCCTCGGCCAAATAGACCAAGCTGTTCAAGCTTATCAAGAAGCCTATAGCGCCGAAGACGCTTCGCCCGGTGAGCTGGTCGCTGCTTTTAAGGAATATGCCTCCAGCCGATCATCCTGGTTGGAACCCATGAAAGAAGCCGTCAAAAAACGAATGCAAACCCAGCCCGACGATCGAGGCCTGAAAATCGTATTAGCGTATCTCCATCAACTCTCCGGCGAAGACCAGGCCTTCATTGATTTGATGAAAGAGCTTCATGCCGCTACCGTCGACGGACAGGGCAAGACCGCCTTGGAACAAGTTTATTTCAACAGGGCTTTGGCCTCGGCTCATTACAAATTGGGCAATTATAAACAGAGTCGTAAATTCTATCGCAAGGTCCTGGAGCTTCAGCCGAAAGATCCTCCCGCTTTAAATAACTTGGCTTACTTGCTCATGGATAAACTCGGCGATCCCAAGTCCGCCATGGTTTACGCCCAACGGGCGGCCGAAATGTTGCCCGAAAACTCCAGCGTCTTGGATACTCTTGGCTGGAACAATGTCCTGCTCGAGAAATATGATGAAGGTATCGGCTGGTTGTATCGTGCCATCGAGTTGAGCCCTCGCTCTCCTTCAATGCACTATCACGTGGCCGCCGCCTTGTATAAGCGAAGTCAAAAGGCCGGTACTCAAAATCCCGAAAAGGATTTGGAAGAAGCTAAAAAAGAATGTACCCGCGCCCATGAGTTGATCATGGAAACCGGTATTGATCCGAATAATGATCTGGAAAAAATAGTCAACTTGGGCCAAAAACTCGGGCTTGATCTTAAACCAAGCCCGGCTACCGGTTGAAAACGCTTGGATTTGCAACGCTTATCAAAATAAGAGGCGGCAGGCACTCAAACCTGTCGCCTCTTTCATGCTCTTGGTTTCTCAACAACGCTTAATACGCCGACAAAATTAGCTCTAAAGATCACCACACTTGCAGCCGAAATCGGTTACTATCAGGCCTTGAAGTAACGCGCCTGCGGGTGATGGGACACGATGGCGCTGGTGGATTGCTCCGGCTCGAGCTGAAACTCCTCGCTTAAGCTGACTCCAATACGTCCCGGTTCCAACAGTGGCCAGAGTTTCTCCTGGTCAAAAAGGTTCGGACAGGCTGGGTAGCCGAAACTGTAACGACTGCCTTGGTAACCCTGCTGAAACAGCTTCCGTAGATCTCCCGCGTCCGAACCGCCGATACCCAATTCCATCCGCATCTGTTTGTGGATATACTCCGCCAACGCCTCCGCGCTTTCCACGCTCAAACCATGCAAGTGTAAATAATCCCGGTATTTGTCTTCCCTGAACCATTGCCGGGAAATCTCGCCGGCCCGTTCCCCAATGGTCACAATGCTGAAACCCGCCACGTCGTATTCGCCCGTGGATTTCGGCCGCCAGAAGTCTGACAGGCACCAATACGGCGGCTTGTCCTGCCTCGGAAAATCAAAACGAACAATCTCTCGACTGCGATCTGCCGGATCATAAACGAGCAACGAGTTACCTTCGCTTTGCACCGGCCAATAACCGTAAATGACCCTCGGCTGCAGAATATTTTCCCGCTCACAACGCTCGATAAGGTCGTTGTAAATCGGCCGAACCTCGTTTTCGATATACCGTTCAAACTCTTCCTGCGAACGGCCCTTACGTTTGTATTGCCATTGCACCTGGAACAGCATCACCTCGTTCAAATAAGCCAATACCTCTCTCAGCGGAATGTCCTGTAAAACTTTCGAACCCCAGAAGGGGGGCCGCGGAACCGGAACATCGATGGCAATGTCTTCACTGCGACGGGTACGCATAGCTGGCGCTTCGCTCTCGCCTTCTTCAGCCGGGTCATCGTTGGCAGATTCCGTTGCTTCTGCCACTGTTTCTACAACATCGGTTGCTCCCGGAACGGGAAGCTCACCCGTGGTCACCTTCTCCATCAACGTCATGCCTTCAAAAGCATCCCGCGCATACATGACCGAGCCCTTGTACTCCCCGCGCAAATCCTCCTCCACGTACTTGCGGTTTAAAGCTGCCCCACCAAGAATCACCGGCGGATTCAGGCCCCGCTCGTTCAATGTGATCAAATTATCCCGCATGACCACGGTGCTTTTCACCAACAAACCCGACAGGCCGATTGCGTCTGCCTTGTGTTGCTCCCATGCCTCGATGATCTTGTTGATGGGCTGCTTGATCCCCAGATTATAAACCTTGTATCCGTTATTAGTCAGCAGAATGTCCACCAGGTTCTTCCCAATGTCATGCACGTCACCTTTGACCGTCGCCAAAACCACCGAACCCTTCACGTTGACCTCGTCATTTTTTTCCATGAGTGGCCGTAG
>CAZMVS010000099.1:0-2527 GCA_964569525.1 uncultured Planctomycetales bacterium | reverse complement strand
CAGGCTAGATAACCTGTTGCCGAATGAACTGGGCGAGACTGCGATCAACACATACCTGGAGGGATGCAAGGCGAAGTACAATCCGTGTGATATGGTTTCTCAGCATCTATCCGGTCGGGCGAACCTGGACCAGGAGCTATCCGCGAAATTGCCCGACATCCGTGTCAGCTGGGCTTTCGGGGGGGCTTTCCTAGCTGAGATCCTGCTGAATGCCCAATCTTTTGCCGATTGTTACAACCAAGCCCTGGCAGATTACCGACAAAAAGAAAATGTCCGCAGCCCCAATCACCCTTTACCTGATCTGCGGCAAAGTCAGGAACAAATCGAAACGCCGCTGTGGATTTATCAACCAGCGGGAATTCGCCGACCGCTATGGATTGAAACACAAGCAGATCAACTGATCATTTTTGCCGGTTCGGAAAAAGTCGGCCGGCTATCCGCTGAAAAATTGCTTGAAAATCCGCAAGAAGCGTTGGAACAACTGGCTCCATGGGTAGTGCGGCCGCGAGCTTTGACACTTACTTTATGGGCTCGGCTATTAATCTGTGACTTTTTGGTACATGGGATTGGGGGAGCCAAGTACGATCGCATCACTGACAGGATAATAGAGCGATATTTTGATTGTCAGCCGCCTATTTATGGATGTGTAACCGCCACTTTACGTTTGCCCCTCAAGCAATTTCCGGTCGGGAGGGAGGATTTCCTCTTAGCACGTCATAAACAGCGAGATATTCGATATAATCCGGATCGCTACGTGATCAATCCGCCGGCAGACATGTTGGAAAAACGTCATAACCTGATCACACAATCTAACAATCTGCGAAAAAACCGAGGCTCCAAAGGGGAACGCCAACAAATTTTCAAGGAAATTCGGGAAATCAACCGGCGTATCTGGGAAACTGATCCGCAAACGGTAAAAAGAGTCAAAAAGGAATATGCGCAAATTGCCACTGAATTAGCGAGCAACCACGTGGCCAACCAGCGAGAATTTTTCTACGCCCTTCAGCCTAGGCATCGGCTGGTAAAGCTGGCCGACCGCCTGAAAGAAAAATACAATTTATAAAAATATTTTACTTCAATTCTGATACACCTCTTGCCACAAGCCTTAATAACGATTAAAAGGAAAAGCTAGTTGCGGGCAAATCTATTTTTCGTTTGTTCTCCGGCTGACTATCTTTACTCAGGAGCTTTGTATTGCAGGAGCGTGCTTGCGCAATTGGCGTTGATTTAGGTGGACAAAGCCTGAAGCTGGCGACCGTCGATAAAAACGGCGTATGTCACCATGCCCGGCAGGTACCCGTTAATTCCGAGTATTCGGCCGACGAAATGACCGATTGGCTGGCAAAACAGATAACCGCCCAGCTGGCGGAAACGCGGAAACATGGATGGTCGATCCGGGGCATCGGCATGGTCCTACCCGGTTACATGAACCGTCAGCGTACGCGGATTCTTTTCGCCGCGAATCTTGCGGGCTTGAATGATACGGACTTACCGGAAAAACTGGCGGCCAGGTTTGAGTTGCCGATGGGTTTTGATGCTGACTGTAATGGGGCGGCCATGGCAGAGTATCGTTTTGGCGCCGGGCGAGGCAGTCAACGATTAACGGTGGTCACCGTAGGCACCGGTATTGGAGCGGGTGTCATTTTTGACGGCAAGCTGGTGCGTAATTTCGGGCACGCCGCCGGCAGCTTGGGACATATTATTGTAGATCCCCAAGGGCAGCGTTGTTCGTGCGGAGGGCGGGGCTGCCTGGAGACCAAAGCTTCCGGGCGTGCATTGGAAAGATTGGCTGAACAAGCAGTGAGCGTGCAATCAAGCGGCATGTTGGCACGTTTAAAAGAAGAGGCCGGCCGATTGACCGGCGCTGAAGTCAATTGCGCCTTGCAACAAGGGGACGAGGTTGCGCGACAAATCGTGGAAAGTATCGGTTGGTGGCTGGGCGCCGGGCTGGCGACGTGGTCAGCAATTTACAAACCGGAAACAATAATTATTGGTGGAAAAGTGGCGGAACTGGGTTCAGCGTATTTACAGGCCATTCGCCGCGGTCTTACAGACGTCGGACAACCTTTTCTTGTAAATGAAATAACCGTTGCGTCGGCCGCTCTTGGTACACAGGCCGGCGTGATCGGTGCGGCGTCAATATTTTTAGCACAAAACAAAGCATGAAAAAGGTATAATCACAGGTATGCCGGTCAGCACAGAAACATCGGAATATACACAGACACTGAGCAAAACCATCGAGCAGATCGGTTTGGAACCTGACGAGGAGAGGCAATGCGTTTACTTACCCGGTCAACGGGCCCGGGAAGTGGCTTTTCGGTATCCTCGAGAAATTCCCGGTTTGTATCACTCCTTGATGGATCTCAACTTCCGCCGGACCGGCCTGATTGTTTACAGGCCCGCCTGCCGGGGATGTAACGAGTGTCACGCGATTCGAATCCCCGTAAGAGAATTTCGGCCCAATCGAAACCAACGCCGTTGCTGGAAACGTAATCACGATATTCAGGTTGAGGTCGCCCCGCCTAGT
>CAZMVS010000098.1:0-24238 GCA_964569525.1 uncultured Planctomycetales bacterium | reverse complement strand
AGTCCCGGCGATTGAGACTGGCCACCTGCCAGCCGCGGTCCATCAAACTCCGGAGGACCGCCCGACCAAGAAAACCACCCCCGCCAGTCACCAGGGCCTTGCATGGTCCTGCTTGTTGCGGTTGAGAACTACTCATGACAATCGCTTCGTCGCCCACTCCGCCAATTTTTCCCTGAAGATTTTCACGTTATGTCGTACGTCCACGGGAAAAGAACGATGATACAAAATCGTATCGATATCCCGTGTATGGTCATACTGGCAAGCCAACTGTCGAAGTTCATCGGTCAGCTGTTGGCTATCACCATTGTCTCTGCTTTTATACAACTCGATGCACATCACCGGCCTTTGTTTCGGCGGCGAACCGACACCAACCAGGGCCGACCGGCGTACTTGCGGATGCCGATTGAACACCGCCTCGCAGGGAATGGTAAAATACGTTCCCCGCTCAGTCGCTACCCGATGGGCTTTGCGGCCACAGATCCACAACCGCCCCTGCTCATCAAAATAACCGACGTCGCCCATGCGATGCCAGTGTTGAGCCCCATCATATATCTTCGCCAATTCCGTAGCCATCGGACGCGCCCAATAGGTTTTGGTCACCACCGGGCCTTTGACCACGATCTCACCAATTTGTCCCGCCTCCAATAATTGAACCTCTTGCCAACTATGTATCGGCTCATCGGTGATTTGAATAATTCGCGCTTCCATGCCCGGCAGCGGTCGGCCCACGCAGGTCCCCGCTCCCTGTTCGGTTTTCTCACGGGTATGCTGCAATATCTCCTTACTGCCGAGCGACGCGACGGGAAGTGATTCCGTTGCCCCATAAGGCGTGTGAATCTCCGCATCGTCGTTCAAGAGCTCGCTGAAATGGGCCAGCCACACGGGATGAATAGGCGCCCCGGCAGTGATAACGCGCTTGATGGTATCCAGTTTAACGCCCCGTTGCGTACCATAGTGAGCAACTCGTTGCAGCAAGGCCGGCGAACCGAACATATGTGTACAGCCATGATCGCGTATCGTCTGGATAATCTCTTCCGGATCAACCGAACCCGGCCGAGTGAAATCCATCTTCGGAATCACCGCGGTCATACCCAAGGCAACATCAAACAAAGCGAACAGCGGAAAAGTCGGCAGATCAATTTCTTCCGGCCCATAGCCATAATGTGACTGCAGGTAGAGGACCTGGGCATCGAACATCCCATGCTCGTAAACCACGCCCTTGGCCGGCCCGGTACTGCCGCTGGTAAATAAAATAGCTGCCTGGTCGTCGGCCCGGGTGTCTGCCGATGCAAAAGGCTGATCCGTCTCCGCTTGCAAATCCTTCAACCGATAGCCGCCCCACAACCAGCGACGCCCGGCAGTTACCGCAATTTTGGCCGCGCCAAAACAATCCCCGTGAAGCTTGCGCAACAGATGGGCAAGGGGTACGCCGATAAACGCTTCCGCCTCCACGTCAGCCAGACATTTGGCCAGATTCTTACGCCCCATACCCGGATCGATCAGTACCGGTACCGCCCCCACTCTGAGCAAAGCGTAAGTCACCGCGAAAAAATCCGCTCCCGGCCGAAGCATCAAAAGCGTTCGCACACCGCGGGTCATACCCGCTTGCTGCAAGCCGTGGGCATAACGATTTACTTGCTCATCGAGTTGACGAAAAGTCAGGTGGGCATACCGCCGCCCGCCGCGCGGATCAAAACCCGTCCGCCAGACAACCGCCGGCTTATCGGAATACCGCCGGGCCATGGCGGTCAAGTGATTGGCTATATTGACCACTTCCGCGCTCATCGAACGTGTATCCCTTTCGACTCGATCCGCTCCTTTTCATGCAAAGGATGCCGATGCAGAAAATCCTGCACCATAGGTACGATCCGCTCGCCGGCGTCTTCCAAAACGTAATGACCCGCATCCGAAAAAGTATGTACCTCTGCCCCGGGCATTCGCCGCCGCCATTCATTCAGAAAATGAACGTCGAACACGAAATCCTTCATGCCCCAGCCGATCAGCATGGGGCGATCCGCCAGTTGATGCAAGTTCTGATCCACCCATTGCACGGTATCATAACTGGGATCCTGCGGGCGCAAAGGGATATCTTGCACGAAACGTAACGTGGCGATCCGATGGGCCCAAGAATCGTAAGGCAAAAGATAAGCGGCCCGCACCCGCGAGTCCATGTGTTTCCCGCAAGCCATCCAGGTCGCCGCCCCGGCGAACAGATTAAAACCGCGTACCGCAATCGGGGCCAACCAACGCAAATTCCGAATCAACCATAAACGCGCGGGCAATCGCTTGGCGGGCGGTAATCCAAAGGCGGCGGTATTGAACAGCACCAGCCGGCCAAAGCGTTCCGGCCTGCGCAAAGCACATCCCATACCAATCATGCCGCCCCAATCATGGCCGACTAATGTTACATTTTCATATAATCCCAACTCATCTAGAAGAGCTTCCAAATCTTCGATCCGTCGGCGAAGCGTATATTCATATTCATCATCCCCGGGCTTGGCCGACAAACCGCAGCCAATATGGTCCGGGGCAATGCAGCGATACTGGTCACGCAAACTTTTAATCAAACCCCGGTAATAAAACGACCAAGTGGGATTACCGTGAACCATGACCAGCGGTTCGCCCCGCCCTTCGTCCACGTAGTGCATGCGCTGGCCGTTGACGGTGAGCCGGCGGCTTTCAAAAGGATATAAATCACGATATGCCCGAAGGTCCAAAGCCATACGTCTTACCAATGAATACCCAACATCAGGCAGTTCAAGCCGCTGCCGATCCCTAAAAAGCCCACCCGCTGGCCGGATTCGAGAAAGCCGCGCTGGGCGGCAATGGCGGCGGTGATAGGTAGGGACACCGTGCCGATGTTACCCAAGTAGGAAACGGTGGAAAAATCACGCTCCGGGGGCAGGCCGATGGCCTTGAGAATCGCCATGCGATGTCCCGTGCCCACCTGGTGACAAACAATCCGATCCACCTGCTCGGTTGACCAGCCCATCTCAGCCAGAAAGTCCACCCAGGTCCGCTCGCCCAAGGCTACCCCATGCTCCAATACGCCGGGCGCGTCGGTCTCCATAACCATCGGCGCACTGGCGGGGATACCGGTATCCGGACCCCAGCGGCAGAGGCGATGAAATTCGGTCGCGCTGCGAGCCACGCCGCCGAGCAATTGATGATTCTCTTCCGCCAGCGACTCATCGGTCACCAGTACGCCCACCGCGCCCGAACCGCCGGTCATGGTCGCCAGCGAATGCCGAAAGTTTTCCATGCCCTCGCCTTCCAGCATACGTCGAATAGTCAAATCCACGATCTGCCGGGCTGACTCGCAGGACACCACCAACCCCGCTCGAATGTACCCCAACTCAATAGCGTTGGCGACGTTAATCATTCCGTTGATCACGCCCAGGCAGGCATTGGAAAGATCATAAACTTCGGCCCGATCCGGTATCCCCAACCGATCCGCCACCGCGCAGGCCGTCGCCGGCTCAAGATTGTCCCGGCAAACACCGGTGTACACCAACATGCCCACTTTCTCGGGATCGAGGTCTGCCTCTTCCAACGCCTTTTGACCGGCCCGGGCCGCCCCTTCGAACATAGGGAATCCCGGATCCCAAAACCGCCGCTCGCGAATACCCGTAAGAGCTTCGATTTGCCCCGTCCCAAGGCGATACTTGTCATACAAAGGGGCCAACTGCTGCTCCAGGTCCGCGGAGGTTACCACGTTGGGTGGCAACTCGTAGCCGATCGATTCAACAAATACACGCTGATATTTCATAAACGTTTTCCGTATGCCTGCCGCCGGTTCATCACAAATGAGTGGCGTCGCCTTCGCTTCGCCCACCCTCGTTTGAATGGAGTATATTAATCCGGATTATGCGAATCAGGTACCAGCGACAAGGCGAAATCCTGCATTTCATAAATATAAACGCCATCCACCTTCAAAAAGCCGTCGGCCCGGATAGTCGGTGTCGGCTGATCAGACATCTCCTTGATAACCGCCTCTACTTGAACGTTTTTGTTATTGGGGATTACCTGGCCGCGATACTTCCAGGTATGTGCCGTACCCAGCATTACTGGCTGAAAGCGATGTGTTCGGCCAACCCGCTCGCCCCAATGGTGCAAGGCCACGATTTTCAACAACTGCAAAAACGACTCCAAACCGAGAGAACCCGGAACCACCGGATCCTGATAGAAATGGGCCTTGAAAAACCATTCGTCGGGATCGACCTGTTTGCTGCCGCGGATAAAGCCCAAACCATGGGGACCGCCGTCGGGCAGGAACACTTCGACCCGGTCGATCATCCGCCACGCCCGACCGGGCATGACCGCCCCGCGTGCGGTTTGTTGTTGCTCATCATCAGGATGCAAAGGTGGTATATCTTCAAGGTCAAATTGTAACGCTCCCCTCTGCTGATCCTGCTGTGGATTGAACACACGCCCGACGGCATCGCGAATACCAACTTGATTGGCCAGCGCCTGTTGCGAGAAAAAGCCGAAAATCGTATGGCAATCATACACAATGGCGCCGCCCTGCCAGATTTGGGTGTCGAATTCTTCGATGATCATTCCGCCCGCCTTGGAGACGCGGGTGGTGCGCACACGGGTGGTTAACGTGCCGGCATCGGGAAACACTTCCCTATACAAGGTGGCGGTCCCGCCGAGATTACGGAAACGTAAATCTTCCTCACTCTGCAAAGCGGATCCCATGTAGGCCGCCAACCAGCCGCAGGATTGCAAAGCGATTTCCAACAAAACGGCGAAAGGCATGGACGCCTGCCGATTGGCTGCGAAATACCACGCATCCGGAGGAACATCGTATTGTCCTTCAACCCATCCCCCGGTTAGTAATTTCCATGGTTCCGCCTCAACTTGCGTCAGACGGTCCAGAAACATGAAAGGCGGACCGGGCAGGCGGGCGATGCGCCTTTGCTCGTCGAAAACCTTGTACGGCTCGCCGAAAGCTTCCGACGGCCTGCCAATCGCAAAGGCCAATATCTGCTCACGCGAATATACCGGCGGCTTCGACTCAACCGTCGGCCAACTCTCACCAATCGGCTGAATAGCTTTTTTCGCATCCGCCGCGGTATCCCCCGATGCTCCCCCTGGGCTATCCGCTTTTCGATTTCGCCACAGGTCTTCAATTTTTTCCTTACTCAAACTGCTCAGCTTCACCGACATGTCCGTCATCTGCACGATCATCCGCTCGTCGGCGTACATGAACGCGTCAGCCAAGGCATAGGGCTCGGGATGGTAACCGAATTCCTTGATCTGCACTTCGTAAGTCACCACCTTTGTTTCCGGCGTAACCGGGCCGCGGCAACGAAGTTTGCTCCATCTCTCCTGAACCGGTTCGCAATGCACTTCGCTTTGTTCGCCCACCCAACCCATGCGCATCAGATAAATCCGCAAGGTGTGCAGGCAGCATTCGTACATCAGCGTGCCGGGCATTACCTTATCGTCCGGGAAATGACAGGTCAGGAACCAGTCATCGGGGTGAATATCCGCCTGGGCCTTGATACGCCCCAAACTGTAACGCCCGCCGGCCGGATCGATCTCGGTGACGCGATGCACTAAGCGTAATTTACCACCGGGCAAACGCATCGGTTCGCGTAAATCCAAACCGGTAAACATTTCGCCGAAACAACCGACCAGATCCCCGCGTTCCAAGGCCTCCACCTGTTGCCGGTCGTAAGACTCATTCGTCATGGGCACCAGTTCGGTCCAGTCGTCGGGTCGCTTGCCGGTCAATGGTTTTTTATCGTCGGCCGACAGAATGACCCCTCCGGAATCATGAATCTCCTGCTTGGTGAAAAAGCCCGCGCAGCCATCCCGCATGGTCAACACCGGTTGGCCGTTAACGGTCCCCTCGAAACGGAAGAAGAAAAGATACACCTCGCCCTGTTTGACGAAACGATCGATATGAATTTCGTACTGAATCACCTCGCCGATCCGCGGCAGGCCGCGATGAAACTGCACCTCCGCGTCCAACAGGCGATACGCCCGCTTACCCTTCACCGCCAGATCGATCCCCAGGTAGGAACACAAAAACAGATCCGCCTGCCCCGCCTCAACCGCGATCGCCGTCGGGCAACACCCATTGTCCAGGTACCACCTGCCGTCATAAACGTCATGCTCGGTCACCACGCAGCCGGAAGTCAGCGAAGCCTTCTCCCCCTCCACGCTGACGATGCGATCCACCAGCATCAAAGGCTCATCCGGCAAGCGCACCCGCACCGAGTATTGATCGACCTCCGCAAATTCCGGCCCAAGAACTTTAGCCACCGAACCAATGGCAAATTCCATGCACATCTCGCGCGGATAGGCCACCAATTGCGACTGCTGTTGTTCAACGACTTGTTGCCCCATCGAAGAAGGTACGGGCTGATACGTGGGCTGGATACGTCTGCCTTCGGGCAAACCTTGCGTAGTCCCCATCATTTGCAGCAGATGCGCCTGCACCGCCAAAGCCTTGCCCATCCCTTCCAGGGCAGACTGGCTGAACCGCAAATATGCGTCATGAGCCTGCGCACTGTTGATCCCCGCCCGCGTCACCTCGCCGAGCAATCCCGATGAATCCGTCGGCTGATAATCCACGTTTTGCGGTTGATTCGTCGGCATAGGATAAGACGGCATAGTTTGTGATGAAATAGACTGCCCGGGTCCCTGGCCAATGAACGAAGCGACTCTGTTCGGATGGGAATATGCACTTTCACCGGCAGCGGTCTGCTTGTTTTGCCCCGCAGTCCCAGACTGATAAACCGATTCCACAGAATGCTCCGCCGCCTTCGTTTCCCCAACTGGAACAACCTCCTGGTACTGCGGTTTAGACAATACGGACTTCGGCAGCATCGGTTGCGGCGGTTTTGCCCCCGTGGATACAAAAACTTCGGGCCGCTTTTTATCCGTCTGTTCATCCTGCAGATAAGCCCATGTTTTGATCTCTTCCCCGTAAAGCGAATGCAGATCAGTGATGGCCCGTTCGGCCAACAATGACGCCAACAATCGAAAGATCGTCCATACGCCATCCTGACCGTTGATACAGGCGGAACGCGCCAAATGCGGCCGATTCCCCAGGATCTTATCGATCATCCGCGAACATGAAGCCTGCGGGCCGGGCTCCACGAAAATCCGCACCCCGTCCTTATACGCCTGCTCGATGGTGGCCGGAAAATCAAAACCGCGCAATGCCTGGGCAACAATCGAAGCCGCCGCACTATCACTATCCAGATCATACGCCTTAGCCCAGGCCGCACTATAAAAGCGAACACCATTCGGCGGCGTGGTCTCCAATAAATGCAGATTGCGATATGCCGCCTCCGCCTCCTTGAACACGTCGCAATGCACGGTGGCCGCCCCGTTCAAAACGTAAGCGTCACAATTCAACCGCTGGATAACTTGCTGCACGTCATCGTTATGCCCCCCGATTACGCATTCATCAGGCGCATTGGTAATCAACAAATACGCATACCGCTGCCGGGCCACCGCCCGTTTCACTTCCCGCGTAGGCCGATTAACCACCACCACCCGCCAATCAATCGCGTCATCGGTGGACAAACCCCACGCCTTTCGGGCGGCATTACACGCCCCTGCCAGATCGGACTGAAACAACGGTGAACTGCGCATCCGCTGCAACATCTCATCCCGATCCCGCCACGCCCGCATGGCGAACAAACTGGTCGTCTCCCCCAGGCTGTAGCCGATCACCGCCGCGGGCTGGACCCCCAAATGCCGCACCAGGTCACTCATGGCCACCCCATGGGCGACCTGCCCCATAATCATCTTCAAATGATCCGCGTTGATCTCGTAATTCGCTTCGTTCTGCCAGCCGGCCGACCAAGTCGAGCGCCAGGGCATATACCACCGGGGCATCATCTGACTGGCCAACCGCTGCGACTCGCGATCCAGCTGTCGCAAAATCATCGGCCAATGCCCGCTCAGCGTCCGCCCCATACCCAGATAATGATTCCCCGATCCCGGAAAAACGAACGCCGTCTGCCCCTGCCGACCCAATGGCTGCGGCGAATAAAAAATGTCCTCCTGCCCGTCGATTTTTTCATCCGGATTCTGTTGCAGCCAATCCGTCGCCCGTTTCACTTTGGCCACCAGATCATCCGCACTTCGGGCCACGATGCTCAACGCCCGTTTATGTCTCCCTTGCAACGGTCGCTGCGCATACCAGCGACGGGCCAACGTCTCGATCCGCAAAGCATGTGATTGGGCGAAATTCGCTAACGCCTGCAACCATTGGGCCAAATCCTTCGGCCCGTTCCCCTCAACCGCGAACACCGCCCATTCCCGCGCCCCCAAAGGCTGATCCCGCTCTTCGATATATGCATCCGGTGAATGCTCAACACCCTCTAAAACCACGTGCCCGCAATGCCCTTCCATGCTGATCGAGCTGACCCCCGCCCGCCGTGGACCATACACCCGATCGCGCACCCAACTCTGTCCGGATGCCGGCATGTGAAAACCTACAGGCCAGGTAATTTGCTCCGCACTTTGCGTATATCCCACCAGCGGCGGCAACATTTCCTGATACAAACACAAGGCGGTCTTTACCAACGACGCCAGCCCCGCCGCCGCACCGGTATGCCCGATGTTACTCTTGACCGATCCCAAAGCGCACAACTGTTTATCATGACCGCCGAAATATTCCGCCAGAGCCTGTGCTTCAATTTGATCTTCACGCGGATTCCCACTGCCGTTCGTTTCCAGGTAACCAATCGTCTCCGGCTCAACACCCGCCTCGGCATACGCCTCTTTCATTACCGACTGGTAAATCCGTTCGCTGGGATATCCGTCTTCATTTTCATAACCGCCGCCCAGCGCGATCCCTTTAACCACCGCGTACACCCGATCCCGATCATGCTCCGCGTCTTCCATGCGCTTGAGCACCACGGCAGCCGCCCCTTCGCCCGGCAAAGTCCCGTCCGCATTACCATCAAAAGGCCGCACCTCGCCGTTACGCGAAAAAGCCCGAATACCATGACGACATAAAACGTTGCGTACGTCCCCCGACAGATCAACCGCCCCCACAACCGCCAGGTCCAATTCACCATTGCGCAACAAACGGGCCGCCACTTCCAAGGCCTGTATCCCCGAAACTTCACCTGCGGAAATGCCAAAGCTCGGCCCGCCGAAACTGAACTCCCGAGCGATCCGACTGGCGATCAATCCGCCCAACGCCCCCTGCACACGTGCCGAATTCAACGGCGGTCCCAACTCCTCCCGCAACTTGCCGACCCACTCCGCCAATTCCTGTTCGCCTAAATCAAGACCTAGCTGCCGCGACCATTGCCAAAACTGCTCCTCCAAGACCCACCGCTGGTGAAAATTCGAAGTATTCAAATCAAGCGACATGCCCACCAATACGCCGGCCCGCTCGTTCCGCTGCCGCCCCTCAATCCCCGCATCAGACAAGGCCCGATCCACCACTTGCAACATCAGCAACTGCTGGGGTAAGGCCTCGGATATTTCATTCGGCGGCATGCGAAAATGACCGATCGGCAAATGTACCCCGTCGATATACGCACCGGGCAACGCGCTATCCGCCAGCCATTCGCCAGCCAACGCATCACATCCCCGCCATCGATCCGCCGGCCGCTCCGCAAAAGCACACTCCCCCTTCAAAACCGCCTCTTGAAACGCCCGCAGCGATTTCAACCGACCGAAGTGTGCATCCATCCCCACGATGGCCAACGGCACATTTTCACTTTGCTTCGCTTTTTTCGTTGATCCTTTTTGAGATGACTTCGGCGGCTTCGACGTATAATCGCGAACCTGTGGATTCCACTCCTCCAACAGGAAATGGGCATTGATCCCCCCGAACCCGAACGCACTCACCGCCGCCTTGTAAAGATTATCTTTCCCTCGCCGCTGCCAGTCTTCAGTCCGCTGCAAAACACGGAACGGGCTTTTCTCCAAACCGCCGTTCGGATTCGGCTTTTCGAAATTGGCGGTCGGCCAACGCTTCCCGCTGCGCATCGCTTGTATCGCCCGGAACAAACCCGCCGCCCCCGCCGCGGTCAATAAATGCCCGATCATCGACTTGACCGAACCAATCGCACACTGCCCTTCCCGCCAGTCGCAATCTTTCCACAAATTGATCAGGCTTTTAACCTCGGCGGCGTCACCCACCGGCGTGCCCGTACCGTGACATTCAATAAAGTCCACGTCCGTCGGCCGCCAACCCGCCTGCTTATACGCCATCCGCATGGATCGAAGCTGCCCCTCCGGATCAGCCGCCAACAAGCTACCGGCAATATCGTTCGACCAACCCATCCCCCGGATCACTGCATAAATCTCATCGCCGTCACGCAGGGCGTCGTCCATCCGCTTCAACAAAACCATCCCCGCCCCTTCGCCGACCACCAAACCATCCGCCGACGCATCGAAAGGCCGACAACATCCCGACGGCGACAAGGCCCGTAATTGGCTGAAACCCACCTGCGTGTACAAACATTCCGGCCGCGACACCCCGCCGGCCAACATCGCGTCCGCCTTACCCGCCTGCAAATAATCACACGCCAACTTGATCGCGTACAAGCTCGACGCACAGGCCGCATCCAGAGTAAAACTCGGCCCGCCGAGACCCAACGCACCGGCCAACAAAGACGCCGGCCGGGAAACCACCTGGCTGTTCCACGGCGAACAACTCAAGCCGTTTTTGTGCGCACCTCCGCCGCGAGCACCGAATATTCTTCGCTCCAGTGATAGGCCAACAATATCACGTGTAATCGCCGATGATGAATCCGTCGGCAAGGCAATCGCCGCCAGGTAAACGCCCACTCGCTTCGGATCAAGATTCTTCGTGACCGCATCGCGAAACGCCTGCCGACCCACGTGCAAACTCAGGTGATATAACGGATCGAGACCCGCCCACAATTCCGGATCCACCCGCAGCCCTGCCGGGTCCAGGCGAAGATCCTCCACGAAACATGCCCGCTTGCTGACCGCCTTATCCACATCGCGACGTGATGAATAAATCTTCTCCGGCGGCACCACCCATCGCCCCGGCGGAACCTCGCGAGTCGTGTCAATTTTGTTCAGGTTATTACGCTGAAATGCCGCAGGATCGGATGCGCCGGGAAAAACGCTTCCCATACCAACAATCGCAATGGGACATGGTTCATGCATCGCGCTCACCGGTTAAGTCCCTATCACCGCATCCCGACCGAAGGCCGACCGCAAGGAAGAATCCACCGTCCAATCGAATCCTTCCATGCAGGCCACCAGCCGACCGTCGCCGTCAAGGTAAGCAACGTCCGCCGTCACCAACATACCCCCCGCCTTTTGCACTTGCAGCACACAACGCACGTTTCCGCGCGGAAAACTCGCTACGTACTGCCGATATCTCCAACCGAAACTGGGCAGCGAAGGCTGTCCCACCTGCTGGTAACACCACAAAATACCCGCCTGTAAACCGCCGTCCAAAACCAGCGGATCGGCTATCCATTCCGTCCGCAACGGATCATTCATCCACTCCACAGGCGGCGAACCCGATTTCAATTGCACCGCTATACCATTTTCCGACACGCCGGTAACCTGTTCGATCGCCTGAAAATGCGGACCATGGAACAACAACTCGGAATAAATCCGCTCAATCGAATACGGATAATCGCCCTGCACATCAGGATTCCTTTCAAATCCCGGCAATGCAGGCAAACTGTCCACCAACAAAACCTCCGCCCGTGCATGTGTTATTTCCTGCTTTCCGCTTTTCGCCTGCAGTTCCACATTGACCGTAAATCCGTTTTCCTTTTTCACTGGCGGCGAAGCTAACACCCGCAATTGCTTATCACCATCATCCAGAATCACACCCTTCAACACGCGCAACTCGTCAATCCCATGCAGCAATAAACCGGGATTCTCACACAACGCCCCGTGCCCCAGCCATTCCATCATCATAACCACGGGCAACACCGGCCGACCGTTAATAACGTGCGACGAAAGAAATCCATGCCGCTTCACGTCAAGCCGTCGCTCAAAAACGGTGTGCAACTTTTTGCCTTTTTTCTTTTTCGAGCGACGACCGGCAGAACGACCATCAGATGACATTTCCGTTTGCTCCGCCTGCGCCGGCGAAAACACTTGCCCACCCGACGAGGGGAACGATCCCCCTATCACTAATTCCACCGCATCACTTTCACCGGCGATTTGCTCAACCATACACCGCGCCCCCGCCTCCAGCGGAATCAGCGGAATCCCCAGCCGCTCGAATTCCCGCTTCAGCGACGGCGTGACCATACCCCCGTCCCACGGCCCCCAGTTCATCGAAACCACCTTGCAACCGAGGCGACGCTTAGCCTGCTGTTGGGCGATTTTGTTGAGCACCTCGTTGGCCATCGCGTAATCCACCTGCCCCTGTCGCCCCAGCCGGGCGGTCACCGACGAATACAAAGCCAACACCTTCAACTCGTCATCTTCGACAGCGGACAACAGACTCTGCAGCCCTGCCACTTTCGTGTCAAACACCTTCTCAAACTGCTCGAAGGTCTTGTCCGCAATAAAACGATCTTCCAGCACGCCGGCCGCATGGATCAGCCCGCGAATAGGCCCATAGCTTTCACGAATCTCTTTGCAAAAACCAGCTACCGTGTCGGAGTCACGTACATCCAGCGAACGATACTCCGCCCGTCCGCCTGCCTGCTCAATTCGTTGCATGGTGTTGCAAATTTCCCGGGCCGCCGCGAATTTGCGATATGCTTTTTCCAAATCCGCCGGCTTGGGTTTACCCTCAAAATCGTTGGCCAGAATCGCCTTTTTCATCTCCGCTTCGCTTTGCAAGCCCTCCAACCAATCCGGCTCCACTCCCGGCGCCGGCGAACGCCCCAGCAAAACCAGCGTCGGCTGACATGCTTTCGCCAAAGCCACCGCCGCTTCCGCCGTCACACCCCGCGCCCCACCGCTGATTATCACCACGTCGCCTGGCTCGATGGGCATTTGCCTATCGCTCGACGATTCATCTTTCAGCACCAAGCCACACCGCGCATCCGCCTGCAAACCAACTTCGATCGGTCCATCAGCAGCCAGCCCACCAACCACTGCCTCAGCAATAGCATTTTCATCCGCCCATTGTGCATCGACGTCCAACGCCTTACAGCGCACTCCCGGCCATTCATGGGCAGCCGTCTTGGCCAGCCCCGCCAGTCCACCTTGCACCGCATCGTGTGATCCACCGGTCAAGCCAAAACAACCGTCCATCCGCGACACGGTGGCCAGCAACGCCCCGCCTGCCTCCGCCGCCTTACACAACGCAGGCTGCACCTTCTGGGCCAACACAAACGCTTGTTTCAATTCACGCGAAGTTTCATTCCAATCCGTCGGCGTGTCCTGCCGTGCTCTACCTAAAACGATCAAGCCCCCAACCGGGCCGGCCGCCTCGCCGTTGACCTGCTCCGCTTCGATCACCCGCGCCGAACAACCCTTCGCTTCGAGCTTCTTCACCACCGCCGCGGGCAAGTCCGTCCCGTCATTGGTCACCCAGATTTCATGCCCGTCAGCAATCGACAGCAATTCCACGTTGACCGCCGGCAGTTCCACCGCTTGCAGAACCTGCCGGCCAAGCTCAAAAGGGCGCGAAACACTGCCCTCCCCCGCCGCGGCGGCCTGCGCTTCATCCGCACTCGGCTTCTGCCCGTTGCTCCCCGCTCCGTCATCCGGCGAATCGCTCATGTAGTCAACGATATTCCGCAACGTCCGCAGGCTGCCCATGTACGACGAATCAACCGCCTTTAATTGCGGCATGCGACTCTGCACCGCCGCCAATATCTCTACCCGCTTGATCGAGTCGATACCCAGGTCCGCCTCCATATCCATGTCCAGCTCAAGCATCTCCGCCGGATACCCGGTCAACTCCGAAACCACCTCCAGCAACACCTGCTCAAACTCGCCGCCGTCCCCTGAACCATCCGTAGCCTCAGCAGCTTGCCCTGCCGCAGCTTGTGGCTGCGGTTGCGACTGTTGTTGCACTTGCGGCGGAGGTTGCACCACTGCCTGCTGCATACCCTCCGTTTGACCTGCTGCCGGTTGCGTCGGCGGTTGCATCGAAGGCGTCGGCGGCATCGGCGGTTGAGAATATGTTTGTTGTTGCACCGGTTGTTGTCCCATCGGCATAGCCGACTGCTGTTGCGCCGGCGGTGCATGTTGGCCGCTATCTTGTCCGGCAGGTGTCTGCTGTGGTGGCGTTAATTGCATCGGCGGCACCGGCATACCCATTGCATGTTCCACCAGCCGCTGCTGATTCTCCATCACCATCTGAAAAGATCGATGGGCTGCTTCCTGCGTCTCCAAAAAACGCTGATGAGCGGCAGCGGTTTGCTGCTGTAAAGCCTGCATCGCCTGCAGCCCTTCCTGTACCACCTGGTAAACACCCGCCCAACCGTTCGCATTAGCCGGCGGCTGATTCAAGGCATTACCCGCCTGTTGCTGCTGGGTTTGATTGTTCCATTGATTTTGCTGATTAGATTGCTGGTTCATGATCGTTTGCTCTGCATATGCGTTCTGATTTCCATTCGAAGGAGCCGCCATAGCATCCCCTTCAACATTCGATTTATGGTTCGAAGCGGCCACTGTTCCTCTCGCCGCATTTTGTTTAGTTGTTTTCTTTACCGCGGACTGTTTATTCATCGACTGCCCGCTCCCCGATTTCCGTTCCGCGCGATAGTTCGTTCCAAGCAACGAAACCGTCATCTTCGGCTTCTCAGGCTTTTCCGCCGGCTGCTCCCACTTGCTCAGCGCCACGGAATACCCGCCGGCCGCCAGCTTGGATAATACCTTCGCTAAATCACTCACCCCCGAACGACGCCCGCCCGACTCATCCATACCCATAACCGTCGCCGGTCGATCCGCCAGGATCTTACTCGTCAATCCGCTCAACACCCGTCCCGGGCCGACCTCCACAAACTGCCGCACACCCTGCTCATACAACCACTCCACTTCTTCCACCCAACGCACAGGCGAAACCAACTGCCGGGCCAGCGTATCGCGCACATCCTTGACCTGCTTCGGATAAACATCCGCCGTCACGTTGGCCAATACCCGAATCGTGCCTTTCTTAAAAGCAGCCTCGTTCAGAGCTTTCCGAAACTGCTTCTCCGCCTCCTGCATAAACGGGCTATGAAAAGCTGCCGACACTTCCAGCCGGGTACTCCGCCACTCCTTCTTCTTGCAAGCCTGCTCCGCCTTCTCGATCGCCTCCGCACTCCCCGATAACACGCCCTGCTTCGGCGCATTACGGTTGGCCTGGATAACGTCCAGCTTCTCCCGCTGGATCAACTCATCAATTTCGTTCAACGGAGCATGCACCGCCAGCATGGTCCCCCGATCACCCTTGCCCGAGGCCATCAATTGCCCACGCAACAACGACAAGCGATGCAGCGTCGCGTCATCAATCCGCCCCGCCGCCCGCAAGGCCACCAACTCACCGTAGCTGTGCCCCGCTACCAGGTCCGCTTGCACACCGAAATACTGCAGCACCTTCCACATGCCCAGGCTGACCGCGCCAATCGTCGGCTGGGCATTCTCCGTCGCTTTGAGCATTTCCCGCTGCTTCCTTTTGACCTGTTGATCAAACGTCGGCTGGGGATAGACCAACGAACTTATCCGCCTTTGGTCATCATCGCTTTTGTCGTCGCCGTTCCTGCCGGCCTTATCGCCAGCCGCGATCCGGTCCGCCTCCGTCACGCTGTCATGCGCTTCGGGAAACATGCAAACCAGATCCCGCCCCATGTACGGATACTGGCTCCCCTGCCCGGGAAAAAGAAAGGCCACTTTGCCCTGCGCTTCCCCTGATCCGAAAAAGATATTGGACAACGACCAGTTCGCTTCTTCAGCTCGCTCGGCTAACAACTCACGGGCCTCGCCGAATCGTTTGACCCAATCATCCTCCCGCTCAATAACCACCAACAATCGGCAAGCATCATCAGATTTAAAATTCTTCCGCGACTCCGCCGCCCGCCAGGCAAACTCCGCCGCATCTATACCTTGTTCCGCGACTTGAACCCACTCCCCAAGTTGCTTCTCAATGCTCGCCCGATCCACCCCCGAAAAGGCCACCAGCTGCACCGTCCCGTCCCAGGCGACCTGCTTTTTGTTCGCCTCGTGTTCTTCGAGTACAACATGAAAATTACTGCCCCCGAAACCGAACGCACTCACACACGACCGCCGCGGATAACGATCATGACCAATCCAAGGCCGCGTCTCCGTGTTGATATAAAACGGACTGTTCGCCAGATCCATCTTGGGGTGAGGCTCGTCAACCTTGCACGTCGCCGGCAAAACCTTGTGGTGCAACGCTAATGCCGCCTTGATCACACCCGCCACACCCGCCGCCGCCTTGGTATGCCCGATCTGTGATTTCACCGACCCCAGACCGGCCCATGTACCCGTCGCCCGCGCCTCGCGATAAACCGTGTTCAGCGCTTCCGCTTCCGCCACGTCGCCTACCCGGGTACCCGTACCATGAGCTTCGACAAGTTCAATGGTGCTCGGCCCGACACCCGCCGCTCGATAAGCGTTGCGCAAACATTCCGCCTGCCCGTCAGCCCGCGGCGAATAAATACTTTGCGACTTCCCATCACTCGACGTGCCCACGCCCCGAATCACACCATAAATCCGATCCTGATCCCGAACCGCATCCGCCAAACGCTTGAGCACCACCATGCCCACGCCTTCACCGATCACCGTCCCGTCAGCATTCTTCGAGAACGGCCGGGCGTCTCCACTGGCCGACAACGCCTGCGTCTTGGTGAAACACATGAACATGAAAATGTCGTTCAGCGTATCCACCCCGCCGGTTAATACCATGTCCGACTTGCCCGACGCCAACTCCATCATCCCTAAATGCAACGCGCTCAGCGAACTGGCACAGGCCGCATCCACCACACAATTCGTCCCCTTCAAATTCAATCGATTGGCGATGCGACCCGCCACCACGTTGCCCAGCAAGCCCGGAAAAGAGGCCTCCTGCCAACCAACGTACGCTTCCGAAATCTCCCGCACCACTTCTTCCGCTACGTCCGCCGACACCCCCGCCTGGTCCAACGCCTTCCGCCAGACCGGATACCCCATCCGCGCCCCCAGCGGAATCACCAACTCCTGCGTACCGGTCACCCCGAGAATCACCCCCGTGCGGCTATGCTCATAATCTACACCCGCCCCGTAGCCGGCATCCTCCAACGCCCGCTTGGCCACCATCAAACCCAATAGCTGCGCGGTATCCGTCGCCTCCAACGCCTTCGGGGGAATACCAAACTCCATGGGATTGAACGCCACCGGCGAAAGGAATGCCCCTCGCCGACAGTACGTACGATCAACGGCATTGATATCCGCATCGTAATATTCCCTCACCGACCAGTGCGTATCGGGCACATCAGTGATCGTATCATCAGACCAGCGAATCAACCGCCAGTACTCATCCAAACCCTGCGCACCGGGAAACAAACAGTCCATCCCCACGATGGCGATAGGTGTATGTTGATCGGCGTTCTTGTTAGCCGGTCTTTTCAAAACAATTCTCCAAACAGATTATTCCATCAATGTATTCAAAGCCGAAAGTTCCCGGGGCTCAAAACGCTGGGCCTCCGCCGGCAAACCCAAACCCTGCCCCCGCAACCAGTTCGCCCGGGTCAACGCCGCTGCACCAACCAACAGGTTCATGGCCACACTCACAACGCCCCGCCGGTCGGGATCGCTCAGGAAAGTATCACTCACCCACTCGTTAAAGGCCCCCATCGCCGGCCCACACCAGACTTGGTAATCCGCTTTACGCTGCGGATCGCCTGCAATCGCCCATCGACTCGTCTGTCCCAGGTACGCCCGGAACACCAACGCCATCTTGTGCTTCGGATCCTGCTGGGCTCGGGCAATCTGCCCCGCATCACGCGACGCAAAATAATCCCCCACCTGCTGCCACATCTCGTCAAAAGAAGCCTTGAAAAAATTCTTCTCCAGCATAGCACGTTGGGCGGCGGGAATATCATCCAAACTGTCATACGTACGATAAAGCTCGTATAACTTCCGGGCCCGCACCGCGAACATGGTCCCCCACTTAAGCACCTGCACCTTCACCCCCATCTCGAACATGTCCGCCGCCGGAGCCATCACCACGTCCGCCTGCGAAGCCTCCGCCAACAACTTGCGCACTGCCTCGCTCGTACCCGCCTCCCGACAGGATTGATTGACCGTCCCCGTCATCACGTAGGCAGCCCCCATGCCGAACGCCGCCGCCGCCGAAGCGGGCGTCGCAATACCGCCTGCCGCACCAACCCGAAGCTGCCGGTCATAACCATGCTCCGCCTGCATCGCATCCCGCAAAGCCAACATGGTCGGCAACAAGGCCAACGCCGGCCGATTATCCGTATGCCCCCCCGAGTCCGCCTCTGCCGTCAAATCCTCCGCCATCGGTATCCGCGAAGCCAGCCGGGCCTGTTCCTCGGAAATATCTCCCCGCTGCACCAACTCCGCCAATATCTTCTCCGGCGGGGGCGCGAAAAACTTCCGGGCTACCTCCACCCGCGAAACCTTGGCTATCACCTTGTTCGGCGTCACCACCCGACCGTCGTCATCCTGACAAATACCACTTACCCGATAACGAACCAGCGGCAACGTCAAATCCAAATAAGCCGACGCACTGACCAAACGTATCCCCCGGCGAAGATAAAGATCAACCGTCGCTTCTTCCAGGGCCGGATCACTCGGACTGTGAATCAGGTTGAAACCGAAAGGCAACTCCCCCGAGCTTGCACTTAACCGTTCGATCGCCGCTTCGATCCGCGCCAAATCCAAACCGGCACTACCGAAAAACCCGATCATGCCCGCCCGGCCCATGGCCTCCACCATCTCTTCGGAAGTAATTCCGTTGGCCATTGCCCCCGCCACGTAGGCATACTTCAACCCATGCGCTTCACGAAAACCTCCATCCCCCAACCGGCACGGATGCAACCCGGGAACAAAACCATATAAACCAAATGCGCCGTCGGTTGGATCCTCCTCACCGATCACCGCCGTTCCACCCAAGCCGATCCCCCATTGACCATTCACCTCAACTACCGCCATCGGCCGCGAAACCTGCTGAAGACCCTCGACCAAAGCCTGCTTACCGGTGACCGGCGCAGTATCCCCCTGCTTCCACCAACCCACTCGACCGGCGTTCAGTTGAACATCAGCTGGACTCGTACTCTCCGTCAACAATCTGGATCACCTCTTTACCCGCCACAGGAATGCATCCCAAGAAGCAAAACCGGTATTATCGCGATTTAAGGGGAAAAACGCCAGTTTTGCACCTGGCATATATATAAGAGGAGAGATTTACATAAGAAAAACGCTCAATCCCCCGCCCACAAACCCAAATCCGGGCCTGAACGCCAAAATTCCTGCCCCCCCCGAACCACTGTTTTAATGTCGCGAAGGCACTATCCATCCACATCGGTATCTCGCAAAATCCCAGGTAGCGAAAAAACCGTTCGCTCCTCCGCCACTCGGCACAACTCCACCTCTTTCCCTCCCCGCTCACGAAGATATTCGACTACCTCCTGTACAATTTCATCCGGCGTGCTCGCCCCCCCGGTCACGCCTATCTTCTCCACTCCCGCCAGCCAATCCTCGATCAACTCGTCCGCGTCATTAATCAAATACCCCGAAACACCCCGATTCGTCCCCACCTCCACCAACCGGGCGGCATTGCTGGAATTCTGTGACCCCACCACCAACAAAAGCTCGATGCCCTTATCACACAACGCCTTCACCGCGTTCTGACGATTCTGCGTAGCATAACAAATGTCTTCCGCTTTCGGCCGAATCATCTCCCCGAAGCGCTTCTCCAACGCCTCAATAACCACCCGCGTATCGTCCACACTCAAAGTAGTCTGCGTAAGAACCGCCAACTTCTCGTGCGGCGGGACATAAACTGAACGGGCCTGCTCCGCATTTTCAACCAAAGTCACTTTCCCCGGCGCCTGCCCCAGTGTCCCGATCACCTCGTCGTGCCCCTGCCGACCGATCAGGATCACGTGACATCCCTCCTCGACGAACCGCAAAACTTCCTGGTGAACCTTGCGCACCAACGGGCATGTGGCATCGATGACTTCCAAATTACGCCGACGAGCTTCCTCGTACACCTCCGGACCAACCCCGTGAGCACTGAAAATCACCCTGTTACCCGCCGGAACTTCCTCCAGCGATTCCACGAAAACCGCTCCCCGCCGCCGCAAGCAATCCACCACGTAACGATTATGCACAATCTCCTTGCGCACATACGCCGGCGGACCAAACCGCTCTAACGCCAACTCCACGATGCGAATCGCCCTCTCCACACCGGCACAAAAACACCGCGGCAATGCCAAATAAACCTTCATTACTTATTCACCCATATCAGCCGTTAAATACCATGCGGCGAAAAATCCAAAACAATCCTACACTTCGTATCACGGGGCGCAACCAGCCGCCTTTACCTTGAAATACACCCACTCCAACTCACGAAAACCTGCACGAGCACTTATTAAACTCAAAAATATGAAAAGCACCTTGGGCAATATACTCCCTTGCTTGGGAAACAGCACCCTATCGTGACGCAAAGATCACAATATAGTGGGCAAAAATTGCTCAGCTTCCTTTTCCCCATTCTATTACAACCAATGCCAAACGTTTGTTCATTGCCGGTAAAACGGAATTACCCTCCAAAATAATGTCTTGTCAAAAACAACTCCGACGAACCTTATCCCTACCAATAAATTTGCGAGAACATTCGTATCAGGACTATTGAGTCACCGACCATTGTTCACTTGGCTATGCCAAACACAGGCAGCCCGCAGAACAAAAAGCTCAAACTCAACTTCGACGAATTTTCGTCAAACGCCACCAAAACAAGAAGCAACTGACAATGATGATAAAACGGCAGCGAAAACGAACTACCCCGATAAGCCCAATAAAGCAAACCACCATGAATGAAATTCAACAAACTAAAAATGGTTGATATCAACCATCAACAACGTCCTTATGCGATGCTCCTTCGTACCTCTCTCCTTTTATGATTTATATTTTCAGGCTGTCTGCCTGTTCCTCAATCACCCTTTGCTGCTTTACATAATTACTTACCCAAAAATGAGTTACAAACGCAAATCCTCCACGAAAATCACTTCCTCACGTCGTTTCTATAACAATAAGGATATTTGCCCAAGCATAAAACGCGCATAAAAAAACGGGCAACCACTCACACAGAGCAGCTGCCCGTTCAACCACGAAATTTGGCTATTTCTTTTTGCGTTTGGCTTTCTTCTTGGTAGTTTTTTTCTTCTTAGTAGCTTTTTTCTTTTTCGTTGCTTTTTTCTTCTTGGTGGCTTTCTTACGCGTAGCTTTCTTCTTGGCCCCTACTTTTTTTCGGGCCGTTTTCTTTTTCGTGGTTCGTTTCTTCTTCGCAGCTTTCTTCTTAGCCATGGCTCATTCTCCTTACAATCAATTGAAAGAACGTTATCCCGCGTGACGCGAACGGGACTTTTAAAAAAAATTACACGTAACCTATTCGAGTGTCAACAATTTTTTTTATTATCCTTGGTTTTTTTATCGCGTCTAAGACGCGTGATATAGACATGAATTGGGATTTGTTTCTACTTTCTGTTCTTTACTTGTTGTCCAACCGAACCAATTATCTCGTATGAATCTTACTATATTCCTTAATATCGCCGCTCTAATCGGACGAACTTTAATATTCTGTTATAAACAACTCCTCAAAACCGCAATATCCAAGCTTCTCACACCCCTTTTTTGTGATTTCGACGCTTTTTCCGGCACCGAACGCACCTTTTTATTTCCAAAAACAGTAAAATTGCGCCTGTCAACTTCAAATACGCGGCACGTAATCAACATGATCACACGAAAATTGATCCTTTTCACTTCCTTCTAAGTATTTGCCTGCTGATCCAAACCCCCATATTTTCCCGTGGAATGTTGGATTTCAACTACTTCCGACAACTCCGCAATTTCCGAAAGCAGCAAATGGTGCGCACGCGCCGAAGCACTGTGCTCAACCTCCATAACCTCCAACTCCTCCTGCCTGACAATTCGCCAATCCTTGTTCGAAATCTGGTAACGATCCAGAATACCCAGCAAACGTACCAGGGATTTGCCACGCGCCGGTTGATACATCAACCGAAAATGCCGTCGCCCGTATGGTTCAAATAAACGTTCCTCAAATCGACGAATAATCGTCAAAGCCACCATCACGATAATTGTCAAAACGATTCCCGGCACCGCATATCCCGCCCCAATGACCACCCCGATGGCCGCAACTGTCCAAATTGTCGCTCCCGTGGTCAGGCCCACTATCGTTCCCCGTTCACGAATGATGACCCCCGCCCCAAGAAAACCAATTCCCGTAACCACCTGGGCGGCAATACGCCCCCTGTCCGCCAACGTGTTTTCCGCAACCAAAATAGAAGCCAACGTAAAAATAGTGCTACCCATGCAAATCAAGGCCAACGTACGTACACCCGCCGGCTTATCCTTCGCTTCGCGCTCAAGACCCACCGCCGTACCACACAACACTGAACAAAATACAAGCAACAAGTGCGCCCAATAAGGCTGCTCGCTGAAAGCGGTATGCAGATCACCAAGGTATGTCATAAATCATCCTCCCATCGCTTCAGACTACGTAGGTCCCTTCAGTCCTTTTCTCATTCCCTCATTCTCAATAACGGAAAGCAAAACTCCCAAGCCATCCAATACCTAACCGGCACACCCGGTGCGGAAAAAGGTCCGATGCCCCCAGCCAACATCATCCGTCCAGAATCTTGCCCCCCCCCCCGCGCTTGCTGGTAAAATCCCTCTCCCTTGGCCACCTAATACCATTTTTGAATTAAAAATAATTCTATATTTTGGTCTGAATATCTTTCAATCATCACCAGAATTAGCCTATATCACCCTGATCCTGCTCATTCGCTGCCTCCTGCAAACATACTGGTATTCCGCTTTTATCGGCCAATCAGACCCAATAGGTCCGAATAAACAACCCGGCCCACAGAAAATCCCCCCTTTCCTCCACCAAATCAATTGCTTTCCTCTCTTACGTTGTTGATACAGAATGACGATATGAATATCGCATATGTCTTGTAATCATTTGGGACGGCGTGTCCTATCGCCCCAACTGGCGATCGCTCATTTCAAAAACAACACGCAAGCCCCAAACCGCCATAAGCGTTGGCTGGGAAAATCGCTTAACAGCGGCCGGAGAATTAAAAATCTATGTCTAAGAATCTTCAGACCATCTTGGTCGCGGATGATGACCCCGATTCTCGCCGGTTTTGCCGAAACCTGCTGGCTCGCGAAGGGTACAACGTCATCGACGCCGTTGACGGCGCAGAGGCCGTCGAACGCACCCGACGCGAAAAACCGGATGTCGTGGTCATGGATCTACTCATGCCCCACATGGACGGCGAAGAAGCAATCGTTAAACTCCGCGACGATCCCGACACCGCCTCTATTCCCGTTATCATGATCAGCGCCTGCTCTGAGGAAGATAAACTCTGGAAAGGCCTCGAAGCCGGTACCGACGACTACCTCTTTAAACCTATCCATCCACGAGAATTCTGCTGGCGAATCCGCTCTATGATCCGCTTCAGAGAAACCAACCTGGCCTTGGAACAATCCAATGCCACCCTGAAACAGCGAACCGCTTCCCTAGCTGAACTCAACCGATTCAGCGAATCGGTTTTAATGGATAGCTCCTTGGAAATCATCGCCCGGAACGTGGTCGAAACCGCTTCTCAACTGCTAAAAAGTAAACGCGTCTCACTACTCGTACCCAATGAAGAACGTACTCAACTGCTGATTCTTTATGCCAAGGGTATCGATCCGGAAATCAGTACCCAAATCCGCGTCCCCTTGGATAGCCCGATCTCCGGCACAGTCTTCCGTACCCAAAAAGAAATGGTCGTTGGAAAAAGCTCCGCCCATCCACCGACCATCGGCCAATACGAATCCGATTGCTTTGTCAGCATTCCCCTGGTGTCCACCGCCATACGCTCAACCCGCGGCTCCATCGGGGTGCTCAATGTGACCGAAAAAGAAGATGATAGCGAATACACCCCCGAAGAATTACAACTCTGCCACCAGTTGGCCCAGACCGCCGCCCTGGCTCTGGAACGCGCCCAAACTTCCCATCAACTCGACGAAACCCGCGATTCGATCATCTTTTCCCTGGCCCGCTTGAGCGAGTATCGACACAATTCCACCGGAAAACACCTGGAGAGAG
>CAZMVS010000097.1:0-6847 GCA_964569525.1 uncultured Planctomycetales bacterium | reverse complement strand
AAATTGATTCCTTTTTTTTTGGTGAGCATTCGGTTTGGAGCGGGGAGAAGATTCAACGGTTGGGGGGGCAGGGCCGGGATAGTGCGCAGCGCGGGGCGGACGTGGATGTGAATCCTTTGCAGCGTGACGATATTGTGTTCTTAAATGACACTGATGCGAAGCGGGCGGAAATCATTCGCCGATTTCGATTGTTTACGTATCATCCCGATGAAATGGTGACCATGATGGCGCTGGCTTCCATGAATCCGGGGGCGGGTGATTTCGATCCCAAGTTATATCAATATGGGGGGGTATGGGTTTATCCGGTCGGGGTCTTGCTCAAGATCGCTTCGGCAGCTGGTATGGTTCGTCTTGTTGGTGACACTGCCTGGTATATGGATCATCCGGAGGCGTTCGGCCGATTTTATATCGTGGCCCGTTTGTATTCGGTGGCGTGGGGAATTGTTGGGGCCATTGCCATCTTTTTTTTGGTTCGGCGATTGGCGGGTGGTTCATTATGGGCCGGTGTGGCGGGGGCGTTGTGTTTTGTTTTTATTCCCGTGGTGGTCAATGCCGCCCATGAAGCCAAGCCGCATTTGGCCGGCGTGGTGTTGATTTTGTTGGCGATCTTGTTCGCCGATGGGTATGGGCGGACCGCCCGGCGGCGGTGGGGGATAACGGCAGCGGTACTTTGCGGGGCGGCGATGGGGATGGTTCTGTCCGCCTGGCCGATTATTTTTATCCTGCCCGTGGTGGCCTGGTGGGGTGGCGGCGATAAGCGACGGAAGGTCATACTTTCGTTGTTTTTTGTGGGCCTGGCGGGGTTGGTTTATTTTTTGACCAATCCGTACGTGTTGATCAATCTTGTGGTTAACCGGCCGTTGCTCTGGTCGAATCTGGCCAACACGCGGCGGATGTTTTCCGTTGGTCCGCTGGGTTTGTCATTACAAAATGCGATGGGTTTGATTGTGGAAGGGGCGTCGTTTTTACTGGTGGTGATTGCCGCTGCGGGAATTGTCAGTGGTTTGTTAAGGCTCATATATTGTTTTTCTGTCGGGGAGAATGCGATCGGTGAGGAAGGGCAATCGGTTGCTGAAAACACACTTCGTTTTCGGATGAGGCAATCTTTACTGACGAATTATCGTATGCTTGTGTTGTTGGCCATTCCCGCTTTGATTGTATTGGTGCAGTTTGTCGTGTTCGCGGCCGGTCAGGAAGCATCGTATGGCCGCTTTGCTTTGCTGGTTGATGTTAGTTTGGCAATTGTGGCAGTGCTTACCGTGCATGTCCGGGTTCAGCGTTGGGGCTGGCGGGTGGTGACGTTTTTGTTACTTGTGTTATTCACCGCTGGTGCGGGATTTGATTACCTGGCGGGTTTTATCGAGGATGCATCGGGGGAGACGTCCCGGTTGGAGGCGGCGGTTAAGCTAAAGGAGCTGGAAAACAATTATGACAGCATGGCCCTTTGGAGGGAGCCGGCCCCTTATTCGCTGCCGGCGGTGAATTTGTTTGATTGGGAGCTCAAGCTTCTGCCGCGGAATTATCGAATCGATGCGGCGCATCAGCCGGCGGATGTTCTTGTACAATATGGGGATGATGAGCAAAGGGATGATGTTTTGCAATATCCGGGTTATCGATTGGTGCCGACGCGGGGGGAGACGGAATCTTACGGTGCGGCAATAAGTTGGGCGAATAAATCGTTTCGCGTTTACGTTCGTGAAAGCCGGCAATAGGGAGTTAGTCATGAGACTTAGTTGCAGTACGCATTGCCTGCCCGATTATCCACTGGCTGAGGCGCTCGGCATTATTCGCGACGCGGGTTATGAGTTTGTGGAGATATCCGCGGAGCAGTTGAATGAAATGTTCGGGGATATCGAGCGAAAGGCTGACGCGATCCTGGACCTGTTGGCGGAGCATCATTTGCACTTGTCCGGGCTGCGGCTGGATGACTTGGTGGCGGTAGATTTTCACGAGTTGCATCATAATCTGGAGGTAATTCAGCGGCAGATGAGGGGGGCGAGGGCTTTGGAGGTTTTTGATGTCAGTATGCGCGGCGGCGATCGTCGCCAGCAGTCGCTGCCTATGTTGGCGGCGGGTTTGGACGCGGTTCTGGAGGAAGCGGATCGATTGGACTTGAGGTTCTTGCTGGCTAACGGTTACAACAATCGCGTCGAGCAGATGGAGGATTTGCGGTATATTTTTTCCGAGGTTCTTGATCCCGGTTTGTGGTTGCTGAACGATACTGGCCAATTTCATTCCGCGGCGGTGAATCCTCGTTATGCCATTCGTGAGTTCGGCGCGCGCACGGGCGCGGTTCATGTGACCGACCAGGTGGGAAAGCAGACGGTTCCCATCGGTGAAGGCGAGATGAACGTGCCGGCCATCATCGAACATCTGCGCACGATCGGTTACAATAACTGGCTGGTGGTGGATCAGAGTTTTGAGGAATGGCTGAAGGGCGGCCGATACTTGGCCGAGGCACGGCAAAGTTTGGAGAAGCTTTGGACGGGCGCATAAAAGAATTTTGGGGATATTTTGCCATCGATTGAATTGACATCTCGCGATCATGATTTAGGGGATATTATTGAGAAGGTCCATGCCGGTCAGCGGCTGGATTTTGAGGATGGTGTTCGTTTATTTCGATCGCCTGATCTGCATACGGTAGGTGAGTTGGCTGATGTGGTTCGCCGCCAGTTGCACGGTCCAAAAACATTTTACAACATCAATCGTCATATCAATTACACCAACTACTGCGTTTTGCAATGCAAGTTTTGTTCTTTTTGTCGGCCGGTGCCCGGTACGCGGGCGGCTCGCGAGTCGAGCCATGATGACGGTTATGAATTAAGCGTGCAGCAGGTGGTGGATCTGGCTCGTGAGGCAGCGGAAAATGGGGCTAGCGAGGTTCATATTGTAGGGGGTTTGCACCCGACGTTTCCTTTTGAATATTACCTGGACATGTGTCGAGGGATTCGCGAGGCCTGTCCGCAGTTGCACATCAAGGCGTTTACGGCCATCGAGATCATTCATTTTGCCCGTATCGCTCGGCCGCGATTAACGATTCGGCAAGTGTTGGAGCAGCTACGTGAGGCGGGGTTGAACAGTTTGCCCGGTGGGGGGGCGGAGATTTTTGATCCGCGGGTTCAAGAAGAGACGTTCAAAAACAAGATGGGTGAAAAGGATTGGTTTGACGTTCATCGTACCGCTCACCAGATGGGGATTTATACGAATGCGACGATGCTTTATGGGCACGTGGAGACTTTGGAAGAGCGCATTGGCCACCTGATGAAACTTCGTGAGCATCAGGATGTTTCTCTGGCGGAGGGTGGTGCGGCGTTTAATTGCATTGTGCCGCTTTCTTTCATTCCGGCCGGTAGTGAACTGGCCCATCTGCCGGGGCCGACGGGTGTGGATGATCTGCGCACTTTGGCGCTGAGTCGATTGATGTTGGACAATATTCCCCACATTAAAGCGTTCTGGGTCATGCAAACGCCGAAGCTCTCGCAGGTCAGTTTGAAATGGGGGGTGGATGATTTGGATGGCACCGTGATCTGGTATGACATTACCCGGGATCGGGCCACCGGGGGCACGCACCAGGAGTTGACTGCGGAAGATATTACCCGCTTGATTATTGAAGCCGGCATGGAACCGGTAGAAAGGGACAGCCTGTATCGGTGTGTACGTCGAGAGGGTTACCGATGGTGGATCGAGTCGGGTAATGGATAGGTAAGATAGAAGCATAAGCGGGGTTATCCCTCCCCCAAAGGCAACAACCCCGCTTGGCAAACTGGTATTTTTCGGCCGGCGGATGCTTTATCGCCGACTACCACAACAAGATCGGTGGGGCCGGACACTGCCAGCCCCCAATCAGGCAGATCACGGCCCCACCTTGTTTTCCCCCTCCTATCGGTATCGTCGGCATGGCACGGTCCGGAAGCCGGCGACCCGATTTGAAGGATCCGCGGATACCGGTTACGCCCTGCGAGCAGGAATCAGTCCATCGGTATCCAGCCTCCCCTGACCGGAAAGCAAACATCATCCGGCGCTCAGCGCGCGGATCTCCCCTGTTAAAGCATCCCCGCCTATATCGTTTTTTCTTTTCAAATCACCCTGCAAGGGGAAGGGGCGTACATCCGGAGGCAGATTTTGTTAGCGCTCTTGGTCGGTTTTGCTATGCCGAGATATCCTTGAATCGCGTTGACTAAAGAGGCTGCAAAACCGGAAATACCCGAGCTTTTACCTCCGATGCAGAATATGGGCATAACCACATCTGCTTCAGGGTGGATATCCTTTGCACGAACCGGTTTAACTGATTTACCGGTTGAACAAATTGATTTTCAAAGAGCAGAAGATCTGTTTCTCGACTTTCGTTTTTTGGAGTGTTGTCGGGCCTCGATCAAAAAGAACCTTTTTGGAAGCTGCTTTCAGAGCTGATCATTGTTCCGCTTACTGTGAAATGAATCGTTATTTATTAAAGACTTCACTAGATTATTCCTACCTGTAAATGTTAAGGCAAGTATTTTTCTGTAATATTATAGGATCGTATAGACGAATTTTTATCGGTTGCATTAGTACATTAAGTGTAAGTTTTCATAACGTGGCTTTTCACCGCTGAATCAGAAGTTTGGGCAATGTTTTGTAAAGGGCCAATAAAATCGGGGGTTAATCCGTCGTGGCCTGCATGCTGGAATCGAAGACGCGTATCTTTTTCGTTTTGAGATTCCATTGCAGGGATTTGCCGGTCCAAGGAATTACCCGTCCGGTGTCGGGATTATATTCCATGATTTGCGGGGGGTTTTGGGCACTGCCATCTAACAGGGCTATGCCGCGAGCATTGTCGTAATAGATTGATTCGCCTTCCGCGTGGCGGTTGTCCATTTGGAGGCGGACCCGTCCGACGGCGCGGAAAGAATCCAGCATGGCCACCTGCGACAACGGTGTCGAGCCTAAGCGATTTTCATCTCCATCGCGTTGGAATTCCACGTAAAAGTTTTCACAATCCAGGTCCACCTTGTGACTTTCGATTCCTTCGAATTGTTCCTTTTTCAGGTCCGTTGAGGCCAATATTTTATCCAGCAGTACCATTTCGCTGCCGGAGCGGTGGATCATGTTGACATGATGGTCGAAAACGGCGGTGTTATGGTTGTTCAAATACGTCATAGAGTTTTGCCACTTGAACAGCGTATGGCTGGGGCCACTTGCTCCGAAGGCCATCGGTTCAAGAGAATTTTGTATTCCGCCTAAGCCGCTTCGGCGTGACTGTTTGTTGATGTCCGGTATCCGATGATCCACAATCAACAGGTTTCCTGCGCCTTCGACGGTAAAATACTCCTCCAGTGGTTTGAGATTAATAGCGATCATAGGACCGGTTACGCGAACGATGCTTTCGGTATGTTGTTTCTTTTCTGGGCGTGTGGTGGGTGTTTTGTCTTGAGGAAAAGTGTTTGCCAGCATCCGGCTCACAGCTCCGGATTTTGTTTTCGGTTCGGCTTCGCGCATGTTGCGTGAGACAACCTTGGCGTTTCCAACAGCTTTTATGTAAACCGGTCGTTTGCGGATTCGTGTGGCGACCCGCGAGCCCTGCCCGGTTTCTTTGGCATCTCTTGCCGCGCCGGCCAGCGAAGCCGCCATTCGCCCCATCTTCCATACAGAAGGGATCAAAGCAGTATTGGACAAGGTAAGACTACCCGGCAGGTTGGCCGCAATCGCACCGGTGGCCAGGGCTAACTGTTGGCGTACCGGCGTTTCAGCCGCCGTTGCCTGAGGGCTTGCGGGGACCAGTTCGGCGAACTCCACCCGCAGTTCATCACAATCGGTGATGATGTTTTGTGAAATGGCATGGGCCGATCCGCTGAAGATCCCGATGTTTTCTTTTCCGTCCAGCTCCATCCGTTCTTGCCAGCTGATGGTGATGGGGATCGGTTTTTTAGCCGCCCGCCCGTCGAGATCTTGCCGACTGTAAAGCCGCAGGATGCCTTGGCCGGGCACTTCCGCCGACTCTTCGGGAACATTCAACCGAATACGCTGCCCCCGAATGAAAAAGTCGCCGGTATCCACTTCGGCAGGGGTATCCGGATTGCCGAACACCAAGGCTCGCTCGATCCGGTTATCGTCGGTGAAGCTGCATTCCAGTTCTTCTGCGGAAAGATCCAGTTCCTTTTCTTTGCTAAGCAGTTTGTCTTCCAACGATTCCACTTTGACTTGCCCGCTGGCTTTCAGATCGCTGATCACCACGCCCCAGCGATTTTCCGAAGTTGACGAACCGTTGGTTGAATTGCCTTTGTCCTTTTGAGGAATTGATTTGAAGGAGGCGATCAACTCGTTGTCGGCCTGCATTTTGATTCGCCCGTTCGCATTGGCAAGATAGACCCGGGTATTACCGAAGGCCCGGCCTTGTTCAGGCACGTTTTTGCCGGCGGCGTTTACGGTCATGTCCACTTCCAGGCGATCACAGGTGATCGTGTCCTGTTCGTCAGTCATGCGTACTTGACCTTGGGCAATAATTTTGTCGGCTACGACTTGGTCCACGTTGTTAATCGAATCAAGTTTGGCCTGGGGGGGGAAGGTGACATCGATGAAATCGGTAGCGGTAATGGATTGGTCACCGTTTTCAAAGGACGGCGCACCTTTTACAATCGCGCGGCGGACTCGCGTGATCTCCGGCATGGCTGACATATCCGCCAGGTTGCCCTTGGAATCCTGCTTTTGTTTTTGGCCTTGTTCGAATTCCAGTTCTATCGACTGTTGCCAACTGATTTTTACTTGATCGCGGGTATTATCTTGGAGCATGTTACCCGCCGGTTTTGTTTCTGCAGATTGATCCGGTGGGGAGGCTTTTTCGCCCCGGTCAACCAGGGAGCCTGCGCCGGTC
>CAZMVS010000096.1:0-2798 GCA_964569525.1 uncultured Planctomycetales bacterium | reverse complement strand
CATCCCCCGGGGGGCGCCCCCCCCCGCCGCTCGGTCTGCGGATACGTCCGCAACCTCCCGGACGGTCGCGTGGAAGTGGTCGCCGAAGGGGAATCTACGGTCTTGCAAGACTTTATAGATGATCTTCAAGCAAACATGAACGACTTCATCCGCGACCGGAAAACCAGCGAAAGCCCCGCCACCGGTGAATTTCGTGGATTCGGTATTCGCTTCTAAAACTTGCGTCTTCGGCTGATTTTGCTAAAATACTGGGCTTCATTGACTTGTAACTGAAAAGGATGAGCGAGAACACTATGCCTAAACAGAAAACCCATAAGGCGCTGCAAAAGCGAGTCAAAGTAACCGGGCGAGGCCGTGTCCGTCGGCATAGAGCCAACGCCGGCCACTTAATGAGCACCAAAAACGGGAAACGCCTCCGCCATCTCCGTCAATCCGCTGGACTTTCCACGGCCGACGAGCGGCGTGCTTTGAAGGCTCTGCTTTTGTCACCCCTGCGGTCCAAGAATTAACAAGAAGACGACAATACCGGCCTGCTGCCGGCCAGAGGCGGCGGATCGGCCCAGAACAAGAACACAACGGGAGATAAGTAATGCCACGCGTAACAACCGGAGCTGCCAGAAACAGGCGTAAACGCCGACTCCGTAAGGCTGCCAAGGGCTACCGCGGTGCCCACAGTAAACAGTTCCAGACCATGAAAACCTCGGTGATCCGGGCCAGCCAGAGTGCCTACCGGGATCGCCGTTTGCGCAAACGTGATTACCGCGCGCTCTGGATCACTCGCATTTCGGCCGCCTGTCAGCAACGGGGAATCAGCTATTCGCGTTTCATGAACGGCTTGAAGAAGGCCTGTGTCAGCTTGGATCGTAAAATGCTCAGCGAACTAGCTATTCACGATCCTGCCGCCTTTGATAAGGTCGTCGCTCTTGCTCAACAGCAGTAGCCGGCACCACAAAACATATAGAATACGAAACCGGGTTCTTGCAGCCCGGTTTTTTTTTGGGCTTGGGAATGAAACCACAAGATCACTGTTTGTTTATTGAGAATGAATATTCAGCGCCGAAATGCGGATATTTCAAAACGTCACTTACACCAGCTCGTTGTAAACAGCCTCGATCCGCTCCACCATTGTTTGGCAATCGAAGCGTTCCAAGCAGAGCATTCTGCCCTTTTGGCCGAGTTGTGTGCGTAATTCACTATTCTGCCCCAACTCGACCATAGCGTCAGCCAAGGCATGGATGTCGTTCAACGGTACCAACAGACCTGTCTGCCCGGGAATCACCACTTCGGGAGCCCCGTCGATAGCAAAACTAATCACCGGCCGCTCCATCAAGAGACTCTGTACCGCCACCCGAGGCAAACCCTCCCACTGTGAGGCGTGGACCACCATATCCACACCGGTCAGCATTTCCGCTACCTGCGCCGGCTCGACCAGTCCCGTCAGGTAAACCTTATCCCGCAAACCAAACCGGCGAAGCTGGGCCAGATATTGTTCCCGTTCGCTACCGTCTCCAATCCACACGAAACGCAGTTGCGGACATTGCTCCACTGCTCGGGCCATTGCCGGTATAAGCTGTTCATAACCCTTGTTGTGAAATAACCGGGCCACCGTCCCCACCACCACGTCATTCGGGCCGAATCCCCAAGAACAGCGAACCTCCTCGGCGTCAAATCGCTGAGGATCGTACCAGTCCGTGCGCATTCCCGAATAAACGGTGGTAAACTTTTCCCGCTCCGCCACGCCCGCCGCCACGGATTGATCGCTCATAGCGTCGGCCACCGAAATCAGTCGATCCGTAAACCGCCCACAATACCGTTCCAGAAGGGCATACGCCTTGCGGATATACCACGGCTGGGTACGATTAAAACTCATCCCGTGAATCGTGTGCACAATGGCAGGCACCCCTGCTTCGCGGGCGGCGATCCGCCCCAATATTCCCGCCTTGCTGCTATGGGTATGCACAATCTCCGGTTGAAGCTTGCGGAACATCGCCGCCAGCTCCCGCTTGGCCCGCCAATCGTCTAACGGCTGAATCGCCCGATGCAGATTCGCAATCACGCAGGTTTGATAAGTTCCATCCCGTGCCTGCTCCAACAAACTCCCCTCACTACCCGCATCGGGACCGGTGATCAGCGTCACCTCGTGACCTTTGGCTTGTAATCCCTCGCAAGTGAGTAACGTATTTTCCTGGGCGCCTCCCACGATCAGCCGAGTAATAACGTGACATATCCTCATGCCGCCGAGCCTTCATTTTCGCTATCCGCCTTGGCTGTGCCGCTTTCCGAGGGCTGGCTTTCCTGGTCTTCGCCGATCGCCTCCCGACAAAATTTCTCAGGCGGATATTTTACCCACTGTAAACACAATCCCCGAGCCGGCGCCGTTGGGCCGGCCTGGCTACGGTCCCGGCTTTCAAGAATCCGTGGGATGCGGTCCGGCATCCAGTGTCCCCGCCCTACTTCCAACAAAGTGCCGGCGATATTCCGAACCATGTTATAGAGAAAACCGTTGCCCTCAACGTCGATGCGAATCTCATTGAAAAAGGTCTGTATCTCCAGCCGTAAAATGGTGCGTATTGTGGAATCGCGAGGCGAACCTTTCGTTGCCAAAGCTACAAAATCATGTTCCCCCACCAAGTACGTAGCCGCCTCACGCATTTTGCCAACATCCAACGGCTCCCAGAAATGATATGCGTAACGCTGAAGATGTCGTTCCACCGGCCGCCGACGATCGTTGTAGAGTGTATAGCGATACAATTTGGAAGACGCGTCTCGACTGGAACGAAAATCCAGCGAGGCCTCGC
>CAZMVS010000095.1:0-9646 GCA_964569525.1 uncultured Planctomycetales bacterium | reverse complement strand
GTCACAGATTCCTGCAGTAACGCTATCGAAGGTGCGACCGTGGAAACCGATTCCGGTGGATACAGTGACACGACCGATGCCAACGGTGACTACACGTTGTCGAGTGTGTTGACCGGCACCTATACCGTGACCGCGACAAAGACCGGTTTCGACCCGGTAAGTGAAGAGAACGTGACGGTTACTAAAGACCAGACCACGGATACAGATCTGGTATTTACCAATAATTTAGGCGCCATTGATGGGTACGTTAAAGATGAGAGTAATGATCCCATCCAAGGGGCTACCGTAACGACGGATACCGGCGGCCACAATGATACGACCGATTCCAACGGTTATTATCTGCTGTCCGATGTTACCGCGGGAGTCTATGACGTGACGGTGACCGTCGAAGGTTACGTTAACGAGACCCAAACTGATAAGACTGTCACCGCCTGTCAGACCCTTGAGGTTAATTTTTCCCTGGAAGAGAGTTGTGAGACCGAAGTAATCGATTACGGTGACATGGAAGGTGGTTTCTGGTCCACCGGCTGGGGCGGCGGCAGCGCCATTCCCAACGGTTGGGACGGATGGTATCAGCCAAATACTGATTTCAACTGTTATGACGAGACCACCACGGTGCACGGTGACAGTCATTCGGCAAAGACCACCATTTCCAGTGGCGGCGATTCCGGCTCGGGTGGCTATAAACGTGGGATTTACCAGAACGTTTACGTCGGCGCCTATGCCGATTTCACCTTTACCGTATGGGCTCAGCACGATAATGGAAACTGTCCGTCGATCATGTGCTGGAACCCGGGGCAGGACTCCAGCAGCCCTGAAACCGCGTACAGTAACGGCCGGTATCAGTGGGTCACTACTGATAACTGGGGCGACCTGGATACCTGGGTTAGTAGATCGATGGAAGGAACCGCTGGCTCCGGTGGTTGGATTACTATTATTGTTGGTGGTGCCCACCACGGTGGCGGCGGTGCGGCGATCGTTTACGTGGACGACGTGAGCGTGATCAGCGACTGCTGCGATCTGAGTGAAGGTGCCATTTCCGGTACGGTGACGGATAGCAGCAGTAACGCCATTCAGGGGGCCACTGTGGAAACAGATACCGGTGGATACAGTACCACCACCGATTCCAATGGAGACTACACGTTGTCCAATGTTGAGGCTGGTACGTATGACGTGACCGCCTCGAAGGACGGTTATGAGAGTGATACCGAAACGGATGTTATGGTAACGGCTGGCCAAACCTCGGACGTTGATTTCACCCTCAGCGAGGAATCTACTGAGAAACTCGAGAATGGAGATATGGAAGGCGGTTTCTGGTCCACTGGTTGGGGCGGCGGCTCTGCCATTCCCAATGATTGGGACGGCTGGTATCAGCCCGGAACCGACTTTAACTGTTATGATGCGACCGTCATTAAGCATGGTGGCAGCCATTCGGCCAAAACTACTATTTCCAGTGGTGGCGATGCCGGCTCAGGCGGTTATAAACGTGGGATTTATCAAAATGTTTACGTTGGGGCCAATGCTGATTTCACCATAACCGTTTGGGCTCGACACACGAACGGAAATTGCCCGTCGATTATGTGTTGGAACCCGGGGCAGGATTCCAGTAGCCCGGAGTTGGCGGCGGACAATGGCCGCTATAAATGGATTACCGTTGATAATTGGGGCGAGTTGAATACCTGGGTCAGTAACACCCTGGAAGGAAAATCCGCTCCTTCCAGCGGTTGGATTACCGTGATCGTCGGTGGAGCACACCACGGCGGTAGTGGAATTGGCACTGTTTATATTGACGATTGCAGTGTGACAACGCCATAAAAGGTGTATATCGAAAAGCCCGGGGTCGCGACGGCCCCGGGCTTCTTTGTGAAACGGAACAGGCAAAAGAAAGGAGGGTGTAAAGCGAATAATTTAAACGTAGGCCGATCAGTTGCACCTCTTGAATTTTTTAATAGTGGACTAAGGTAGCCTGGTCGGGGGTATTCTGAGTTACGGTTATTGCCGGTCGCGTCTCGTGACGTGTCTGGTCTTTGTTGCGTTGCTTACAGGAGTAAGCAATGGTTTATCTATTTGGAGGTGAGTTATGCGAACAGTAACGCGTAATTTGTTCATTGCAGCGGTTATTCTGGCTCTTTTGCCGGTGGCCGGTGTCCAAGGGGCCAAATTCGGCACCCATTTTTTTTATTGGTATGATTGTCCAAATACGGATTGTGATATGAGTAAAACGCCCTACGATCCGCCGGGCACTTCTTCAAAGTACAATGGAACGTACTACACTTCGTTATCCACGGACTGGTATGAATGGCAATTGGCCGACCTGGAGACGGCGGGAATCGATTACATCTTTCCCGTTTCCTGGGGCGAGCGGTATCACCCGAATCACTTCAAGCAAAGTGTGTTATCTCGTCTGAAAGATGCCATCAATAACACCGGTTCCGATATCAAAGTTGGCTTGTATGATGACACGCAGTCGGAAGCCTGCGAGTGGAACGCAGATAACGGCCGAGGCTATGTAAATTCCACCAGCAACTCGAGCTTGCAGATGCCATTGTCTTCTTCGTCGGCCGGCTGGTATTTTTACGACCAAAAAATCAAGCCTTTTTTCCAGATATTTCCGCAGAGCATGTGGGCGACGCACAACGGCGAAACTGTTGCCAACGGAGGCCGTCCTCTGATTCTGACTTACACTATTTATTACTATAAGGATCAGAGCTATGCCGATACGCTCTGGCAGACGGTCAAGAATGCTTTTGAAAATGATTTTGGCGTTGAGCCCTTCCTGGTTCCCTGCTGGTCTTGGTTCAACGCGGATTCAGGGATGTACAACGTGGCTGACGGTGAATGTATTTACGGTGCCGCCGGCCCCGCCGGGATCCAGACCTATACCGTCAATGGCTATACCGTCAGTAACCTCGGCCCGGGGCGGGATGATTCCTACATTGGAGGACAAACCTACAAGGCCCGCTGGGCGGATGGTGACGGCAATGATGACGAGGAAGAAGACCAGTGGCTGCGGGATAATTTCAACGAGATTCCCGGTGACGCCGACTTGGTCGTTCTGGAAAGCTGGAACGAATTATGGGAAGGTTCCGCCCTGTCCCGCTGTGTGGACTACCCCGTCAAGGAAGGGGGCAGCTACCTGTCGTCAACTTATTACATGGATAAATTGTTTGATCTGATTGATGATTACGAGGGTACGACACCGGATTACGACGCCAGTTATGTATCCGACGATTTCCCCTCTCAGGTCACTGCTGGGCAGACCTATACCCTATCGGTTACCTATACAAACACGGGGGCAAATAGTTGGGATACGACGAATACTCGTTTGGGCACGTCTGATTCTCGGGACCGGTCCAGTGATTTCTATTACTCGTCGGATTGGATTAACGATCATCGCCCGACGGCGGTGGACAGCGCCACTTCGCCGGATTCGAACGGAACCTTTACTTTTGTGGTCCAGGCACCGACGCAGACCGGCCATTACGATGAGGACTTCGAGTTGGTTCAGGAAGGAACCACATGGTTCACAGGTAGTGGTGACGACATCACTTGGAGTGTTGATGTCGTAAGCGGTAGTCAGCCCGAAGAGAAGATGGAACACGGCGATATGGAAGGCGGTTTCTGGGATACCGGTTGGGGCGGCGGCAGCGCCATTCCCAATGGTTGGGACGGCTGGTATCAGCCAGGTACCGACTTCAATTGCTACGACGAGACCTCCATTAAACATGGTGGCAGCCATTCGGCCAAGACTACCATTTCCAGTGGTGGTGATGCCGGGAATGGCGGTTACAAGCGAGGCATTTTCCAGAACGTGGATGTTGGTGCGAACGAAGACTTTACTCTTACCGTTTGGGCTCGACACACGAACGGGAATTGTCCGTCGATCATGTGCTGGAATCCGGGTTATAACAATAGTCCGGAGGATGCAGCCGATAACGGTCGTTACCAGTGGGTAACAACCGATAATTGGGGTCAGCTCAATACCTGGGTCAGCCGCGATATGGAAGGGACGGCGCCCAGCAGCGGTATCATCACGGTGATCGTTGGTGGTGCTCATCACGGCGGTGGCGGCAGCGCGACCGTTTATGTTGATGATTGCAGCGTCATGGCGGCGCCGTAATTATTTCGCCGATGATTTGTAGTTGATTTGTTAAGGGCCAGAAGGATGGTCGGCTGGTGGGATAGTTAAAATTCCACCAGCCGGCCGAGTTTTTTTTATCATGAACTTCATGTCTGGGATTGTTAACTTTGTTTATGCAACGGGTGTCATTTTTAGGTGGGGGGGAACAAGAATTGAATTTCAAAGAAAAATAAAGATATGCCCCATTTGTGTGGAGGTTAACATAACTAGTTTATGGATTGCGAGTTGCGACAATAGAGTGTCAATTTTAGAGAAGTCGAAGTTGCAGGAAAACTAAGCATTTCTAAGTAGAATATCATTGATCACGGAGACGAAAGAGATCATAATTGTTATTTGGGTGTGAGTGGAGAGCAGCCATTTGGGGAAGAAGCTCACATCTTGCTTGTGTTTGTTTGCGAAAAAATCCTCAACCATCAAAGCGGTTCGCTTAGTGTGGTTTTGTAGATAGTTGTTTTTTATCGACGGCGCGGGAATTTTTATATGCCAAGATTAAGCAACGAATCCAGACGATACGAGGGTTGCTTCTGCTTTTGAACAAGGCAAATGGAGCCCTGTAAATAATCGACGGTCGATGTTGCCAGAAGGGGAGGCGACATGCATCGCCGGGTCGGCCTGTGGGTCGGCCCGTATTTTTTAGGTGCGCCGGGCGGTCGGTATGTTGTATGTGGGCAGTATATCATATTAAATACGTTCCCCGCAGTGAGGGCATTGTGGTTTTTTCAAATTGCGTAGTACCCTGCCGCATTTGCGACAACGGGTGGTTATTTTGGGACCGAAAAGACGTGTAGAAAACGAAAAAGCCAGCAAGGCCAGCAAACCGGTAAGGGGAAACATCAGTAAAAATATTGCATTGGCCGTAGCATGGTTCACGTTCCAGTGTGACGTGTTGGAAAAAGCATATATCAGGGTCCAGATGGCTGCCCACAGACCGAAGCCTCCCAGCCATGCCGCCAAAACCGCCAAGATAGAACGCCAGAACCAGTGCATTTCGAATCTCACAGAAACACGGAACTATTTATCTTTCCCTGTAATGAGTCCTTCCCGGACCAGGTATTCGCGAGCAGCAGCCGCCGGCTGACGTTGATTTTCGTCCACCTCATAATTGAGTTGCCGGATGGTCTCGATATCCAGGGTGCCGAAAAGCGGGGCCATCGCTTCGCGAACCTGGGGGTATTGTTCCAGAATCTGCCGACGAATAATCGCGGCGGCATCATAAGGAGGAAAAAAATTTTTATCATCTTTGAGCGTTTTAAGATCATAAACGTTGATCTTGGCGTTGGTGAGAAAAGCGCTGATTACATCCACCTGGCCTTCAGCGATGGCCTGGTACATCATGGTCTCTTCAAAATCGCTGACGGATTTGAACGTGAGATTGTAGGTTTTTTTCAGCCCGGGATAGCCGTCTTTCCGCTCGGCGAATTCGCTGGTAAAGCCGGCACGCAACTGAGATGCCCGGACTTGCAGATCGGATACCTTGTCCCAGCCGTTCCGCTCGGCGTCTTTCCGCCGAACGGCAATCGCATACGGGCTGGAATAACCGAACGTGGGTGACCAGGTGAGATCGAATTTCTCTTGGTATTCCTCGCTGACGATTTTATACGCCTCGTCCGCATCGACGATTTTGCCATGGTTGAGAATAGTGGTCAGGGCGGTGCCGGTATATTCGGGATACAGATCAATTTCCCCGGCGGCAAGGGCTTCGTGGCAGATGGTCGTACCGCCAAGATAAAGTACTTCAACAGTTAGGTCGGTGTGCTCTTCGATCATTTGGCTCATCAACTCGCCCAAAACAAACTGCTCGGTGAAATTCTTGGTGCCCAAGCGAAGGGAATGTCCTTTAGGGGCAAAAGCGACATACACGCCGGTGCCAATCAAAATAAAAGGCAAGGCCAAGGCCAGCGGTTTGAGCCTGGTCTTGAACGTTCCCCGTTCATTCTGACGGGTCGGACTCATACCCCATTCCGCCGCCCCGATACTGAAGTCCACCAGCAAGGCCAGGATGGCGGCGGGGATGGCTCCCAAAAGTATCAGTTTTGTATTGGCCAGGGCTAATCCACGATTGATGAATTGCCCCAAGCCGCCGGCCCCGATGAAAGCGGACAAGGTGGCAATGCCCACACCGATCACCGCTGCGGTGCGCACTCCAGCTACAATCACCGGCAGGGCAAGCGGAATCTGAACCAGCAAAAGTTGCTGCCGACTTGTCATGCCAATACCCCGGGCCGCTTCTTTAATATCAGCAGAAACCCCTTCCAAGCCGGAAAGCGTATTTCGCGTAATCGGTAATAAGGCATATAACGTCAGGGCGATGATGGCGGGGATGGTCCCGATCATGCTCAAAACAGCCAGCAGAATGGCTAGCATGGCCAGGCTGGGAATGGTTTGGAAAATGCTGACCATGCTGAGCAGGGGGCCGCGAATTCGAGGAAGCCGGTTGGCCAAGATCCCCAATGGCACGCCGATAAGAATCGCCAATTCCGTGGAGACGCCGGTCAGGCGAAGATGTTCCCCCGTGCGCAGCCAGAGTTCCGGACCACGTTCCACGACAAAAGACCACCATTCGCCGAGACCTGCGAACATTACAACATATCCTTAAAGGCCGCTAATTGCTGGGCAGGTTTTTCAAAGAGTTCTTTCACGAATTGACTGGCGGGATTCCTGACCACTTCCTCTTTAGGGCCGGCTTGCTGGAGTTCTCCTTCATGGAGCACCGCAATCTGATCGCCCAGCACCAGGGCCTCGAAGATATCATGGGTGACAAAGATGATGGTTTTTTGAAGCCGTTTTTTGAGCCCGAGTAACTCCTGTTGCAGAGAATCGCGCGTGACGGCATCAAGGGCTCCGAACGGTTCGTCCATCAGCAGATAAGCCGGATTGGCTCCCAACGCCCGGGCTACGCCGACCCGCTGCTGCTGCCCCCCGGAAAGTTCGTCAGGATAACGACCCGCGTATTGCTCCGCATCCAATCCCACCATCTCAAGCAATTCGCGAGCCCGCTTCCGTTGTTTTGCGCTTGGCCAACCCAACAATCGGCAAACCAGGGTCACATTTTTCTCGACGGTCATGTGTGGGAACAGGCCGATGCCCTGGAATACGTATCCGACGGAACGGCGCAGCTCAATCGGATCCCGCGCCTCGATATCTTTCCCATCAACTTCTATAAGTCCGCTGGTGGGTTCGACCAGTCGATTGATCATTTTCAGCGTGGTGGTCTTACCGCAACCCGAAGAACCGACAAGCACCAGGGTTTGATTCTCGGGCACTTCCAGGGAGACGTCGCGTACCGCGAACGTTTCACCGCCATCGAAAGATTTGGAGACCTTGCGCAAAACGATCATCGGAGCAACGCACTCATTGTGTTATTCTGGCCGATTAGCCGACTAGTCTTTCATGAAATGATCGGGCAAATCCTTCATCTTCTTGGCGACCATGGCCAAATAGTGTAGTGGTTTGCCGTTGGTGGACAAGCGATGTTGATACCGCCGATACGCCTGGATTTGGATGACGCCCTCATTGCTGAGGTCCTGGATCAGCTTACAGAAACCTGTTTTATCTTCGTTGTTGAGAAAAGCTTCTTTGATGTTGAAGGTCATCCAACCGGGGGTGCAAATCAGGTCCAATGACTTGAGGAACGCCTTGGAAGGCATATCGCCGAAACCAAGTGCCGCCACCGTGCACAGGCAATTGAACCGGTGCTTACGCAACTTCTCCTCGTCCTGTTCAGGCAGATCCGTCAAATCGGTTACCAGGTAATCAGCATACACGCCCGGCCGATCCCGTTCCGTCGCTTCCTTGGCCTCCGGGATGATATCCACACCAACGACCGCTTCCGCGCCGTGGCTGTGAAACTCGTCCCCGACCATGCCGTTGCCGGCCCCGACGTCAAATATACGCAACTTGCTCATATCCTCGCCGGCGTCCTGCATTACCTCTTCCAGCAGACTGACAACCCGGTAGGGCGAACAGCATTGCAGGTTGTCATAAAAAAGCTGCTCATAAAGGCCCGGTATTTTGTAAATTTCATGGTAATCGTGGAATCGAAGCCGACGCTTTTGGCCCGCGACCACCGCTTCACACCATTCGGTGTCCTGTGAAGTATCCACTTCCGGCAGCTCGATCTTTTCCACCTTGGAATCTATATTGTGTAGACGATTCCGCCACAGCGATTCGCCTTGAAGTTGTTCTTTGTGTGTATCCATAATCAAAATCTCCTTTCTCAAAGTTGCTGGATATTTATTTGCTCGCCTCTCGAACTTTCCCCGGTAGCCTGCTCTGGGGCGTCCGACGAATGTTTCTCTTCGGGCGGAACCGGAAAGGCCAAGAGGCTCTCCGCCGCTGCGGCTGTTTCCGCCGTTTCGGCCGGCGTTTCCCGGGACAAGATCGGCGAAGACTGAATAGCCGGGGCTTCCATCATGCACACCACTCGTTGCAGGGAAGAAAGTATCTGTGTCTGCTCCCAATCCTGTAACTTGCTGAATTCATTGGTAAAATGTTCTTGCAAAGGCGGAATCGTCTTTGGTAGCGTCTTCTCGCCCTTGGCTGTCATCGAAACCAATACCTTACGTTTGTCTGTGTCCGATTTGTTGCGATACACCAGGCCGTGTTTTTCCAGCCGTTCCACGATCCCTGTCACCGTGGCGGCACTCAGGCTGGCCGCCTTGGCTAACTCCCCCACGGACACCGTACCCATGTCATTGAGATTCCGCAGAACAGCCACTTGCGGACCGGTCAATCCATAACGATTAACCAGTACCCGCGAATGAAGATCGATGGCTCGGATGATCCGGCGCAAAGAGATCAGTACTTGTTCTGTGATACCCGATTGATCTGTCATGAAAATTCGGCTCCACTCTGCAGAGAGCACGGAATTATAACGTACTCAAAAATTTTTTACAAGTAAATTATTGAGCAATACCCATTTTGGCGAAAATAAACCTATGTAAATACTTATATATCAAAGAATTACAATAATAAGGTTTGTTCTGAGTGTGTTTTATAATATTTTGAGTTCAAAGAGATTATTCTGGCAGCAAATAGATGATCGCTAAAAATTAAATACATGGCGTATTAATTGATTCATGGGTGAAAATTTTCCACCTTTTGCTCTGAAAAGTACGGTTTTTATCATTTTTACTTCTATGACTCGCCCAACCAGGCAATCTTCGCTAATATACCGCTATGAAAACAAACAAGATCAAAAAAGCACTTATCGCCGTTTATGACAAGACCGGCATCGCTGAACTCGCCCGGACCCTGGTCGAGGAATTCGGCATCGAAATCATCAGTACCGGCGGCACCGCACGGCATCTGGCACGACGGTTCGGCTGCAGGGTCACCTGCCTCAACCTGAGCGAGGTCGAGAACGAGCGCAACCGTAAGATGAGCGCCGAGCAGGGGCTAAGCCATCTCATCACCGCCGTGGACGGCACCTTCGAGGATCTTCCGTTCGAGGACGACGAGTTCGACTGCGTCTGGTCGCAGGATGCCATGCTCCACAGCAACGAA
>CAZMVS010000094.1:0-4956 GCA_964569525.1 uncultured Planctomycetales bacterium | reverse complement strand
TTGCGAATTGGTCGCTACGGTATCGTCAGTTTCCCCAACTTTGCCTATTGGCAGTCGTGGTTGCAGATGTTTTTGACGGGGCGGACGCCTGTTTCGGAGCATTTGCCTTTTGCCTGGTATGATACGCCGAACCTGCATTATTTGACCATTCGCGATTTCGATACTTATTGCCGGGACAATCACATCCGGGTGCACAAGCGTATTCCCCTGTTGCCCCAGCGGCGCAGTCCGCTTCGCTGGTGGCCGAACCTTCGGGCCGCGGAAGTCATATTCGTGATCAGCAGAGATTAAATTCTCAGCCAGCCTTGATTTGACCATATCGGCAGATAGGCGAGGATGTTTTGTCTTTTCCAAGGTTGAAAGTGGACTTAATATGCTTCCGCTTGAGCCTGTATCTCGGAAAAGGTGAAATTAATAAACGAGCCGCAGTTAAATTCGCCTTCTTCGAAGGTAAAATCATTAATTCCGCTTAAATCGCGGGATCCCAGCAGTCGGCCCTGGTCATCTCGCCGGCGTTCTTCGAGGGCTTCCACACGGATGGGGCAATCGTCCAGAAATTCTTCGCAGGCCGCTTCCTCAGCGGTGCATTCAATTGTGACCGATTCAACGCGGATGCCGTCGCCGTTTTGGTCTCCCTCTGTTTGGTAGGCAACCAGCAGATCCAACTCTTCTTCTCCTTCGCCGCCGGCATTGATCAGGCGAATGGTCAGGCCGGTATCGGGAGTAGTTTGTTGGTCTCCAACCATATACCCCAAAATGATATTGACCAAGGGGGATCCGCCTCCTCCACAACCGGTGAGCAAGGGGAGGGTAGCAGCCATCATTCCCAAGCCGACAACAGAGATAATACGCTGGAGATTAAACACGTTGGCGAACCACCTTTCTGGCATGGAAAACCCGCAAATCATCGGCTAACGGGGTGTCAGCCGCTATCAATTTAGCAGCACCACGTGCCTCGGGCAAGCCGATGGACTGGGGAATCCTGACGGTTTTTAAGTGTTGATGGAATTATTGCTTCTACGGAGTTGGGGAAATGAAAGTGGTGGTGTCGGTGTGTCGCTTGCATCGACATTTTGGGCTTTTTCTGGGGCAAGGAGGGGGAAGTTCCCATTGAATTTCGGAAAGGATGTCAGGGGGGGAGTTTTTCCAAGCGGCTGTTTTGGTCGAGGACCAGGCAGGTTTTTTCGCCGTCGTCTTTTTGCAAGCGAAGACGATGAAGCCAATACCGTCCTTTTTTACCATGGGCGAACCAGCTTTCGGTCCATTCCTGTTCCACGGATTCGACGACGCCCCGAAGCCTGGTAGTCCATTGTTGGGTACCGGCCATAATAACCTGGGTGACACATACGCGATCCCCGGGTTGGATTTTGGCGACTGAGATCTTTTTCGACATACTGGTCATAAATCATTCATTTTACGTGTGCCGTGTCATCCTGGAGAGACATACGCTACGGGAAGAGACGGTGATCAGTATATTCAATGTTCAGCGATCATTTTTGTCCGGTTTTTACCGGGTGCCGTGAAGAAAGTCATGCAGGTATTCGATAGTTGACTCCTGGACTTCCGCCTGGCGAGCGGCAATATCGCCGCTGGAGATAATCCCCAGAAGCTGTTCGTTCTCCACAACCGGCAGGTGGCGAATTCTTTTCCGGGTAATGATCGCTTGGCATTCACCAAGGGTGGTGGAGGGTTTACAACAGGCAACTGGATAACTCATGACCTCGGCGACTCGCAGTTGGCAGGGATCTTTGCATTCCGTGACCACTTTTCGGAGTATGTCTCGTTCGGTGAATATGCCGACGACTTTATTTTGCGAATCACAAACAACGACCGAACCGATCTGCTGGTCTTTCATTTTTTTGGCTGCTTCCAGTACCGTGTCGTCCTGATTTACACAGGCAACTTGGTTTCCCTTGCGGTTGAGAAGTTCTTGAACGGTCTCGTTTTGCATGGCCGATACTCCTTGTCGCGAGACAATCGGAAGTGATCAGTATATGTTCGCGTTTGTTGTTCAGCCCTTTCAACACAGGATTGTAAGATCCCCCCCGTGGGTTATCAATGAATAATTGGAAACCATAGGCTGATTACAAAGTGGGGAACTGATCAATGGTTCGAGAAGACAGGTTTGTGAAAAAGTTAACTTTCGTAATTGACCGGTACCTTTTGACCGGTGGTAGCGGCGCGATGGACAGCGTCTAACACGGCCATGTAACGCAGGGCAACGTTGGTATCGGGCAGAATGGTGTCCGGTTGGCCGCCGCGTACCAGTTCGATGAAATCGGATTCCACCGTCCAGTCCCGCCGGTGCTGATCGGAAATTTCGATAGGATTTAAGGCTTTGTCGTCCAGCTTGCCGCCTTCAATTTTCTCTTGTTTTTCGTCGGGATTAAAATCGTAAACCAGCGTCCCTTTTGTTCCCCAGATAGCCAAGTGATCACCGGGGGCATGTCCGCTTACGCCGTTGAAGAGGTAAGCGGCAACCGCGCCATTTTCCAGTTCAGCAATGATGTTGACCGACTCAGGTAAATCCGCGGGGACGAGTTGTTGCGTTTCCGGATGGGGTCGACTTTCCGTCCAACTGCGGTTGACGGCGGTAATGCTCGTGGTTTTGCCCAGCCAGCGGTCCAATACTTCAAAATAGATGCCCGCGGTCAGGATGTTCTGTCCGGACTGTTCGGTTTGCAATCGCCAATGTAGAGGCAGGTTGGGATCGAGCAATTGCCCGTTGACGCTGTTGAGAAAGACTTGTCGAATCTCGCCGACGGCATTTTCCTGTTGGAGGAGACGACGCATGACACGATCGCCAGCCATTCCCATCGGCGGGGGACAGAAGCGGACTATTTGATCGGGGTGCTCCTGTGCCGAGGCGTGCATTTGCCGGGCCTCATCGAGGTTCATACACATGCGGGCCTGGCAGAAGACGTGTTTGCCGGTTTGGAGGGCGGCCAGCGTAATCGGGCAGTGCAGGTAGGGAGTGGTTCCGATCCAGATAATATCCAGGTCCTCCATGGTCACCAGTTCCTGCCAGGTGTCCACGGTGCGGGAGATATTGTAGTCTTCGGCGAATTGCCGAGTAGAGGCATAGCTGCGATTGCATATGGCGACGACTTCCACGCCTTCGATGTGTTGTATTCCGGGCATGTGTCGTTGACGAACAATGTTTCCCCCGCCGACGATACCGATACGTAATTGATCTTTGGCCATTGTCGAATACTCGCTTGTATTAAACCTGTTGTTATATTGAAGAGTTCATCGTTGCAATTTTCGGGCCTTGAAAGACCAAGTTAGCGACCTTGAGAATAAACGGATTGGGGAGCGAACACAAATGGTTTGGTTCTCCTGTATCGTGGAGCAAAAGGGGTTTCCATTCAACAGTAGCCGACCGACGGGCTAGTGGCCGGCGTAGAGGCATTAATTTTCCAGTTCATCAAGGATTTGCAATAATTGTCGGGCGATTCGTCGATGGGCTTCCAATTGTTCAACGGAGGCCAGTTGCATGCGCAATCCCACGATGATTTTGACCATGTTTACGCCTTCAATGCCCAATTGTTTTAGAGCGTCGCGCAGATCGCGCAGGCTTGCGGTGGGTTGTTCCTGTTGTTGGGCGGATTGCAGCAATTGCTTGCAAACTTGCTGTTGGGAGGAGTTAGCCTGCAGGTAATAATGGCGGAATGACTTTTGGGCTTGGGCATATTGGAACGAAACGATAAATGGGTTAACGAATTTATCATTTTTCGAGTCAGGTTTTTGTGATTCAGAATTTGATTCCCGATCTTTTCTTCCATCCTTTGTCATGGCGCAGCTCTCCTGTTCATGGTGCCCTTTTTGTTTGAGTGGCTAGGCGATGTCTGCATCCCGCTCCCGGGATTGCGGGGCGCAGAACCTCCCTATGGACGTGACGCTACGTGTAAATGCACGACCAGGGGGATCAGCCGAATCAACGACAAGCGCACGGACGACGAAATGAACCTATGTACGTTATGAATGTGAGTCGCGGCCGGGATGAAGATTACTCCTGTGCCCGGTCGAGCCGATGGGACGGCCATCGAAACCGTTAGGATTGTTCCCTAATACATACGCCAAAAACCCCTTCAGACGCAAACAAAAAATGTGGCAGCGGTGACAACTGGCTGTCATTCCTTTGAAAAAATATTTTTTCGTTGTGAAGGCGGGGGGATTGCTCCCGCAGGGAAGGGAGAAGTAGTGGAAAATTATTCTTCTTTAAGGTGGAAATTCGAAAGTAGATAGTCTTTTAATCAGAAGAGCGGGGGGGGACTATTTACTTTCCAGCCAGTTTTCGCCCCAGGCCAAGTCCACCTTAATGGGCACTTTGAGGTCAAGGGCCTGGCACATTTCTTGGCGGATCAAGTCCGCTTCCTGTTCCACATTGCTGCGCGGTGAATCGAAGACCAGTTCGTCATGCACCTGGATGAGCATTCGGGACGGTCGTGGTTCATTTTTGATTCGCCGGTGGATATTGATCATGGCCCGTTTAATCAGGTCGGCGGCGCTGCCTTGGGTGACGGTATTGATAGCTAATCGTTCTGCCGCCTGGCGGGAGTTGCGGTTGCGGGATTTGATGTCCGGGATGGCTCGTTTTCGGCCGAGAATGGTTTCAACGTAGCCTTTTTGTTTGGCTTCGGAGACGACCCGGTCGATGAACAGGCGGATTCCCGGGTACCGCATGAAATACATGTCGATAAAAGCCTGGGCTTCGCCTACGGGCATTCCAGTGCTGCGGGACAAGCCGTAAGGGGTTTGCCCATACACGATGCCGAAGTTGACCGCCTTGGCCTTGCCGCGTTGTTCGCGTGTGACCTGGTCGAGGGGCACGCCGAAGATTTGTCCAGCTACGAATTGATGGATGTCGCGGTCCTGTTCGAAGGCGGCCAGTAAGGCCCGGTCTTCGGAGAGGTGGGCCAGAATACGCAGTTCGATTTGTGAATAGTCGGCGGT
>CAZMVS010000093.1:0-4479 GCA_964569525.1 uncultured Planctomycetales bacterium | reverse complement strand
TGGCGCCGGCGGCGATGAGGTCTTCGGCGGCCTTCGCGGTGGCGATATTGCCGGCGATGATGTCGATATCGTAGCGTTGGCGGATGGTTTTGACGGTTTCGATGACGTTTTCGGTATGGCCGTGGGCGGTATCGACTACAAGGACATCGACGTCGTGAGCGATGAGGGAGTCGGCCCGTTCGTAGTCGTGAACACCGATGGCGGCGCCGACGCGCAGGCGGCCGCGGCTGTCTTTGCAGCTGGTGGGGAACAGGCGGCTTCGCTCGATATCGCGGATGGTGATCAGCCCGGCCAACTGCCCGTCAGGATGGACCAGGAGGAGTTTTTCGACCTTGGCGCTGTGGAGGATTTGCTCGGCCTTTTCCAAGGTGGTATCCGGTGGGGCGGTGATAAGTTTTTCCTTGGTCATGACCTCTTCGATGTTGCGGTTATCCGAGGCGGAGAGGAACTTGAGGTCGCGGCGGGTAAGGATGCCTTTGACTTTGCCGTCTTCGGTGGTGATGGGCAGGCCGGAGACGTTATGCAGGTTCATGATTTTCCGGGCCCGGTTTACGTTATCGCCGGGGCGCAGGGTGATCGGATCGATGATCACACCGGATTCGGATCGTTTGACCTTGTAAACTTCGCGGGCCTGATCTTCAATAGTCAGATTTTTATGGATGATGCCGATGCCGCCTTCTTGGGCCATGGCGATGGCCAAGGCGGACTCGGTGACCGTGTCCATGGGAGCGGACAGCAGGGGCAGGTTGATGCGGATGTTGCGAGTCAGGCGGGTGCTGACGTCGGCCACTTTAGGTACGATCCCGGAACGAGCGGGGATCAGCAACACGTCATCAAAAGTGATGCCCTCAGTGACGATTTTGGAGGAGAACAGGTTTCCCTTTGCGAGATTGATGGTCGGATTTTTCTCTTTTGTGTGGTCCATGGTTTTATATACGCCAACTTTACGGTTCTCGTCAAGAGGAAAACAAAATTGCGTTTTGGGCTTTTCGTGAAACAGGTGTTTGCTCATGCCCCTGTGTTTTTAACAATATGGGGGTAGGCATAGAGTTAAACGGGGGAGTGTTGGGGTATTGTCGCAGCATTTGAGATTCAAATTTCACAGGTGATTTCCGTTGGGTTGGGCAGGGATTCTTGCGTTATGTTGGCAAACCTTAATATGATCGGCGTATATTGAGTGTTAATCAGGCATGAAGCCTGTTTTGTTTCAGCTGTTTACGAACATTGTCAGGGAGAGACGCTTTCCATGTCCACGCCGCGGTTTACGCATTTGCACGTGCATACCCATTACAGCCTGTTGGATGGTGCCATCCGAGTTGATGATCTGGTGCAGACGGTCAAGGAGCAGGGTTCGGAGGCGGTGGCGGTCACCGATCACGGAAATCTGTTTGCGATGGTGGAATTTTACAAGTCGGCGAGGGCGGCGGGGATCAAGCCGATCATCGGTTGCGAGTTGTACATGGCCCCGGGTGATCGGCGGGAGCGGGAGACGCGGGGGATCAGCGATGCGAGTTTCCATCTGCTGGTGTTGGCCAAGAATCAGGAGGGGTATCAGAACCTGTTGAAGCTGTCTTCGGTTGCCTACCTGGAAGGGTTTTACTATCGGCCGAGGATCGACAAGGAAGTATTGCGGGAATATTCGGAGGGGTTGATTTGCAGCAGCGCGTGTTTGGGTGGGGAGATTCCGCAGGCCCTTTTGCGGGGGGATATCAAAGCGGCGGAGGAGATGACCCAAGCTTACCTGGACATCCTTGGCCCGGATAATTTTTTCATCGAGTTGCAGGATCACGGATTGGCGGAGCAGAAACAGATCAATCCGGTGTTAGTGGATTTGGCCCGGCGGATGGGGGTGGGATTGATCGCGGCTAACGATGCCCATTACCTGCGGCACGATGATCACAAGGCGCATGATGCTTTGTGTTGTATCAGTACGGGCAAGAAGCTGGAGGATGAGGATCGCTTTCGTTTTGAGTCGGACCAGTTTTATTTGAAGACACCGGCGGAGATGTACGAACTGTTCGGGGATTATCCGGAGGCGTTGGAAAATACAAACAAGATCGCCGAGCGGTGTAACGTGGAGTTGGACTTTGAGACGCGGCATGCCCCGGTTTATCCGTTGCCGGGGGGAAAATCCGATTATGAGGAATTGCGGGAGTTGGTTTACACGGGGGCCGAGGAGAAATACGGGGAAGTCACTAATGAGATTCGGCAACGGATTGATTACGAGTTAGAAGTTATAAGCTCCAAGGGGTTCTGCAGTTATTTTTTGATCGTGTGGGATTTTGTGAATTACGCGCGTTCGCAAGGCATTCCCTCAGGGGCGCGAGGTAGCGGGTGTTCTACGGTAGTCGGGTACTGCCTGGGGCTGTCGGCCCCGGATCCGCTACGGTACGGATTATTTTTTGAGCGGTTTATGGATCCGGACCGGGACGAGATGCCGGATATCGATATTGATATTTGTCAGAACGGTCGGGAGAAGGTCATCGATTACGTTCGCCAGAAATACGGTCATGTGGCCCAGATTATTACGTTTGGGACGTTGAAGCCGCGGGCGGCGGTGAAGGATGTGTCCCGGGTCATGGGTTTGGGATTCGAGGAAGCCAACGCGATCACCAAGCTGATCCCCATGGATTTGAAGATGACCATTGACAAGGCCCTCGACCAGGAGCCGGACCTGAAAAAGATGTACCGGGAGAACGACCGGGTTCAGCGGGTAGTGGATATCAGCAGGCAATTGGAGGGGCTGGCCCGGCATGCGGGGGTACATGCGGCGGCGGTGGTGGTGGCCGACGAACCGCTGGAAAAATTCGTACCTTTATATCAGCCGGCGAATACCGAGCAGGTGATGACGCAGTTGGACGGTCCCAGCGTGGAGGCGATGGGGCTGTTGAAGATGGACTTTCTGGGTTTGCGCACGCTAACCGTGGTGGAGCGGGCCAAGCAGTTGGTGGAGCGGAATCACAACATTGAGCTTGACTTGGAAAACATGGACCTGACCGATCAGAAAGTATACGACCTGTTCCAGCAGGGGCAGACCAAGGGGGTGTTCCAGTTTGAATCGGGGGGGATGCGGGACGTGTTGATGAAGATGCGTCCCAACCGGATTGAGGATCTGATAGCGGCCAACGCCTTGTATCGTCCGGGTCCGATGGAATACATCGATGCCTACGTGAAGCGTAAACATGGCGAGGCGTGGTCCACGCCGCATCCCAGTATGACCGAGGTACTGGAAGAGACCTACGGGATCATGGTGTACCAGGAGCAGGTGTCGCGGCTGGTGAATCGGTTGGGGGGGATCGAGCTAAAGCAGGCCTTTCGTTTGGCCAAGGCGATCAGTAAGAAAAAGACCAAGATGATCGAAGCCATGCGCGAGCCGTTCATCGATGGATCGGTGAAAAATGGGGTGGACAAGAAGACGGCGGAGCAGATTTTCGAAGATATTCTACGGTTTGGCGGATACGCGTTTAACAAGGCGCACTCGACTGGGTATGCCCTGTTGGCGTACAAGACGGCGTACATGAAGGTGTATTATCCCACCGAGTACATGGCGGCCTTGCTGACCTTTGAAATGGTTTCGCAGGACAAGGTGGTAGAGTATATCGAGGAATGCAAGCGGATGGGGATCACGGTGGCTCCGCCGGATGCGAATTTGTCGGAAAACGATTTTACGGTAGTGACCGATGCCGCGGGTAAGGGGGAGATTCGTTTCGGCCTGGCGGCAATCAAGGGGGTTGGGGAAAAAGCGGTACAGGAGATTATGCGAGCCAGGGAAGAAGGCGGTCCGTTCAAATCGATTTTTGATTTTTGTGAGCGTGTGGACCTTGGTGCGGTCAATCATTCGGTGATTGAGGCTTTGATTAAGTGCGGGGCATTTGATTCCACGGGGGCCATGCGCAAGGCCTTGGTGACGATTCTGGACGACGCGGTGGCTCATGGGGCCAATGCTGCGGCGGATCGGCGGGCGGGGCAGATGTCTTTGTTCTGCGGTGAAGGAGGCGCGGCACAGAATGAGCCGAAGATTCCGGATCTGGAGTGGTCGGAGTCGGAGATGTTGGCTCACGAGAAGGCGACGCTCGGTTTTTTTGTGACTCGTCATCCGCTGGCTTCGCATGAACAGACTTTGGAGAAATACACGACGGCGACCACGGTGGATTTGAAAAACTACGGTGACGGCGACGAAGTGATCCTTGGCGGGCTGATCAGCAAGGTGCGCACGGTGTATACAAAAACCGGGCGCAATGCAGGGCAGAAGATGGCCATTGTTACCGTGGAAGATTTGCGGGGGCAGGTGGAGGCGGTTGTTTTTCCGCGGGACTTGGAGCAATACCAGTCGATGCTGGAGTTGGATTCGGTGGCTTTTTTCAAAGGGCAGGTGGATCGCCGGCGGGAGGAGCCGTCGCTACGGGTGAGCGAGGTGATCCCGTTGGAAATCGCTGACGAGCAGTTAAGTGCCATGGTTTTGGTGCGAATGAGTTGTGT
>CAZMVS010000092.1:0-11438 GCA_964569525.1 uncultured Planctomycetales bacterium | reverse complement strand
TGCGTTTTAAAGCCTATGACCATGATTTCAAAGTTACCCTCAGTGACGGCACGGAATTTAATATCAACCTCAGTGACGTTATGCGGTTTTCCCAGGACGAAGTGACCGACCCACCGGAGGAAGCTACCCCTGCAATAAGTAGTACGCATCTGGAAGAACTGAATGACGGCCGCGGTATGCGCACGGGAGACAACGGCGAATTAAAAATACGAATAACCAATCACAAAGGCGATACCGGCGTGGTTGATCTCTGCGATGCCGAAACTATAGATGATGTGAAAGATATTTTGGCGAACGCCACCGCGGATGATGGCGAAACGCCCCTGAACGTGCAAATTAGTGCTATCAATCAATCCAAGCTGACCATCACAGATAGCTCGGAAGGAGAGGTATCCAACCTCATTATCGAGAACGTCGAAGGAGCAGGGTACGCCGCTACTGATTTGGGTATTGCTACCGATACCGAGAAAACTACTTTTAACGGTTCATCCATTTATCGATTCGATTCCGTCGGATCGGTTATGCGGGCCATTCAATACGCCGAGGATTCACAAGGCAACCTCAATGAAGGCCGACTGCAGATTTCAATAGCCGAAGACGGCAACGGCCTTGTCCTGGAAGATATGACCGGTGGTACCGGTACTCCGCAAATCGAAGTGCTGAATGATTCAAAAGCCCTCCGCGACTTGGGCCTGGATACAGGTTTCCAAGGCGATACGGTCAATTCACGTGATCTGATCGCCGGACTCAATACCGTATTGCTCTCCTCGCTGAATGGCGGAAAGGGCGTTGAAACCGGGCCTATGACTTTCCATTTGCAAAACGGGGAAGAGATAAATATTGATTTCACTGATGACCAGACCTTGCAGGATGTGATCGATAAAATTAATGAAGACGGCCATATGCAAGCACAGGTTTCCACTGGCGGACTTGGCTTGGCGATTGAAGATCTGACCGAGGGAAACGACACCTTTCATGTGCTCGACCAGGGAGGCGAACCGCCGCAAATGGCCGTTGATCTTGGCCTGTCTTCCAATAATGCCGACCGGTTGACCAGCACTGACTTGCATTTGCAATTCATCTCTGAAAATACTAGCCTGCAAGATCTGAATAGTGGAAAAGGGGTGGATTACGGCCAGTTCACCATTTCCGATAGTACCGGAAAAATCGCTTCCTTGACCCTTACGGAAAATATCCACCAAACCGTCGGTGATGTCATAGATTATATCAACAACCTGAGTATCGACGTCACCGCTCGGATCAATGAAAACGGTGACGGGATCGAACTGATCGACGAGGCCGGTGGTGAGGGGGGCGTCATCGTAAACGATATCAATTACGGCTCTGCCGCCGCCGATTTGGCCATTGCCGGCCAAGCCGAAGATGGAAATCTTGTCGGCAGCTTTTCCAAAAGCATTGATATCGATGAGGACGATACCCTGGATGAAGTAGTTACCAAAATTAATGATGCCAACGTAGGTGTTCATGCTTCCATAATCAATGACGGCAGCGGATATGCGCCGTACCGCCTGTTGATTACTTCAGATCAAACCGGATCAGCGGGGCGAATTGCCTTTAATACGGGCTCTGCCGAAATCTCTTTCGAGACGCTTTCCAAGGCGCAGGATGCGACCATAACCATGGGCGATCCCAACTCCGGAAACATGGTGGTTGTCAACAGCAGCAGTAATACCATAAAGGATGTGATTGATGGCGTAACCCTCGAACTCCACGGCACCAGTAGCGATCCTGTTAATTTGACCATTTCACAGGATCCGGAAAAAATCGTTTCCGAAGTCGAAAGTTTTGTTGAATCTTTCAATGCCGCTGTCAGTAAAATTAACGAATACACCGAGTACGATTCGGAAACAGGTGAACGCGGTGTTTTACTGGGCGATAGCACTATTTCTATGGTGTACAACCAGTTGTTTCAGACGATTACCCATACCATTGGAAAAAAGTATGGTTTTGATATGAATCGGATGAGCGACGTGGGGCTTTCATTGAGTGGTACCGGAGCTTCCTCGGGAGAAGGAAACCAGCTTATCTTCGATTCGGATAAAATGCTGGCCGCCATGAGCGATGATCCTGAAGCCGTTGCCGACTTGTTTGCAAAATTAAAGATCATCGAAAATGAAGATGGTGAAAAAAGCCTCGACCGGGTCGGAATCATGACGCGATTCAAAGAAACCCTAGAGAATATAACTACAGTGGCCGGGGGAACCATTACCCGAAAGCAGCAAGCCCTTACTGACAAGATTGATAACTTTAACGAGCGAATAAAAGACTTGGAGGAAATGCTGGAACGCAAGGAAGAACGCCTGTACGCCCAATTTCAGTCTATGGAATCCGCCTTGGCCGAAATGCAGTCCCAGCAGTCCGCCTTGTCCAGCTTGTCCTCGCTGGTCTCATCCTTGGGCGGTGGGATGAGCATGCTTTAATAACGCCTGCAAGAATCCTGGAAGTCTGTCATGGTTTAAATATTACACCATGAGTAATATTGTCCTGTAACTTATTTCGCGGTAATGGCTTAGGAAATACCGGTGTCTGACGTACATTGGGTAAATAACGATAAAAAGACAAAAAGAATCCCCTTGGATTCTGATAATATAGTTAATCGACTTGCGTGGATGACCGATATTCTGGTCGCCATGAATCCGAAATCGAATGAATATCTCCGAAACACGGTAATGACGGCCACGCCTGAGCAATTGCACCTGATGCTCTATGACGGGGCAATCCGCTTCGCCAGACAGGGCATGGAAGGCATTCAGCAGAAAAATTACGAACAGGCCTATAACGGATTCAGTCGAGCACAAAAAATCGTTCTGGAAATGCTCAATTCCTTGAATTATGACGTTGACCGGAATTTGTGCGAAAAAATGGCCGGTTTATACACCTTTATTTACCGCCGACTGGTAGATGCCAGTTCTTCTCGAAATGTCGAGATGGCTCATGAAGCCATTAACCTGCTCAATTACCAGCGGGAAACTTGGGTCATGCTCATAGAACAGCTCCGACAGGAAAAAGAACAGCAGCAACCAGATGATTCCGCTGAGTACACTGAGACTGAACAAGGCGAATTACAGGCGGTAGGCTCCGATTACGGCAGCCTGAGCGTCGAGGGCTGAATTATTGGCTGATTTCCTCACGCCGCATTCCCACCAGTTCATTTCCACAATAAAAACAGCTAGAACACGCGACTTTTCCGGGCGTATAACCGATGATTCTTCATAAGGGTAAGCGGCTTGGAGCCGCCCTGGCGGCAGTTCTGCAAGTGTGCATGAACGTGGTCCTCAAATCAAAATCCCTCCTCGGAGGATGCCTTGAATGATAACGATCGTAAAACAACTCCGGATTAGTAAATCTGCGGTTAGCCTGACATTGGCTTTCCTGGTTGTGGTTGCCCTGACGACAAATCGGGTTTGGGCTCAACAGCCTGTATCCACTAAACCAGACGAAGAGTCTGAAATTGTAATGCAGGATATCCCTGCCAACCTGAAGGGCATCGCGGGCTTAAAGGCCGGTATGACCATGCAGCAAATGGTGGATTTGGCTACCGAAATGACCATGGATAAACGCCTCGCGGAAGCCTCCAAGGTGCTCGTCTATGTGGTCCGTCGGGATCAGGATAACCTGCGGGCTTTTAATCAACTTGCCCGGGTGTACAAGCGTCTGGCTGAAAAATCGCGAGAGACCGGTTCTACTTCGGCTCTGCAACAAGCAGAAAGATACGATAGTTGGGCGGTAGGCGCTTACTTAGAGGCGGCTAAGATTGCTTATGAGGAGGAGGATTACACCACGGCCGAGGAATTGTACAACAAGGTTTTCATGATGGATCCGGCCAATGCGGAATGCAAATTGGGCTTGGCCCGCGTTTTCTCCGAGACCGGCAGAGGAGTTCAGGCTCAGCAACATTACAAGGATTACATCAAAACTCCTGAAGGACGGCAGAATTCAAAAGCCTACTTGGAGTTGGCTGAGATATACGGAAATTTAAAATCCCCGTTCCAACGCCTTTCCACCCTGATTGAAGCTCGGGATCTGGACCCGGAAAACGTTGAAGTTCTAAGAGAATTGGCCCGGGCTTATTTTGATCGGAGACAGTTCCGCCAAGCTACTAACATCGCTACGAAAGCGGTTGAAAAGAACCCGCGCGATCCCGAGTGTCATTTTACTCTGGCCAGCATCCTTAACGTTCAGGACAAAATCGATCTTGCCGAGGAACATATTCGCCGAGCCGTCGAATTGGTCACCGTCCAGTTGCAAGGTGAGCCTGACAATTGGGAGATGCTGCAGCAACTGAGCAAGTATTATAGCAGGTATAGCTCGATGCTTCGGAAGAAATTGAGACAGGACGGAGAAAACATCGAGACTCGTATTCTGCTGGCACAGGTTATTCGGGAGCAGGCTAATGTTGAACGTCTGATGACTGACTTGGCAGCACTTTCGGTGATGGAAAATGCGAGCGAGGAAGCACGAGAAAACATTCGTTACCTGGAACTGCTGGCAGAACTTCAGCATTTGACTAAAAAGGATGATGAAGCCTCCGAGACCTGTAAGAAACTCTTGGAAAAAGATCCGGACAACGCCATGGCTCAGCGTATTCTGAAGTCCATTCAAAACGAGTCCCAAGTCAAGGCTGATGCCGGTGGAAAAGTTGATGCGTTGATCGCCAAGTAGATCTGCATCATGACCTGCCCTTAATACCGCACGCAAAAAGAGATATAATACTTATTGTAATGAGCAAACGCGCGGCTTCGGGGATTATCCTTCCTTGAAAGCCCAACGAGGCCGAGAGGACCTTGTCTAAGTGACCGGAGAGAGCAACAAAATGACGGATTTCGAGATACAGCCTTCGCAGACCATAACCCGCTTGCCACCGTATTTGTTCGGCAAGCTGAACGCCCTTAAACACGCCAAACGCCAGCAGGGCATCGACGTGATCGATTTGGGCATGGGCAATCCCAATGATCCCACCCCTCAGCCGATCATCGATAAACTGTGCGAGGCGGTTCAGGATCCACGCAATCAACGCTATAACATTACAACCCGGGGACTTTTGAACCTTCGGCGGGACGTAGCCCGGCATTACAAGGACAAATACAGCGTAGAACTTGATCCCGAGCATGAGGTTATAGCCACCATCGGCAGCAAAGAAGGTTTGAGCCATATGTTCCTGGCCATGCTTGGCCCCGGCGATACCGCCGTGTTAGGGGATCCCGCTTATCCTGTGCATACCTTTGGGGTGGCCTTGGCCGGCGCCAACGTGATCTCCGTGCCCCTGGGCAATGACGAAGCCTTTTTGGAACGGGTCCGTTATGTAGTGGAGCATTTGTATCCCCGGCCGAAAGTATTGCTGCTCAACTATCCGCATAACCCGACGGCCATGACCGTGGATGCCCCGTTCTTTGAACAGGTGGTGTCGTTGGCCCGGGAATACGGCGTGGCGGTGATACATGACTTCGCCTACAACGAAACGTGTTTTGACGGCTACGTGGCGCCGAGTTTCCTGGCCGCCGATGGCGCTAAGGATCTGGGTGTGGAATTCACCACCATGAGCAAGCCGTACAACATGGCCGGCTGGCGGATTGGGTTCTGCGCCGGCAACCGAACCATGATTGAAGCATTGGCTACCATAAAAGGATATTACGATTACGGCATATTTCAGCCGATCCAGATTGCGTCCATCATTGCCATGCGGCACTGTCAAGAGTACGTTAGGCAGCAGGCCATGCTGTACCAGCAGCGGCGGGACGTGATGTTGGAAGGGTGTGAGCGGCTGGGCTGGAAGGCGGAAAAGCCGCGCGGTGGCATGTTCGTCTGGGCCCGCGTGCCGGATGAGCACCTGGAAGGCCGATCGACTTTGGATTTCGCCATGCACGTGTTGGAAGAGGCGGAAGTGGCTTTGGCGCCCGGTCGGGCGTTCGGCGAAAACGGTGAAGGCTTTGTACGCATTGCATTGGTGGAGAACGAACAGCGTTTGCGCCAGGCAGTTCGGCAGCTGGACCGGGTATTGAATCGCCGCAAAACATTGAGTACTTGAAATGGACGCCGTCGAGAAGTGGGAGTTCCCTCCTGCGGGAAAGGCGATTGATCCGCTTTTAAGGATCCCGATAAACAATAGGAAGTATTGATGATTGCAATCGTTGATTACGGAATGGGTAACTTGCGCAGCGTTCAGAAAGGTTTGGAATACACCGGGTCGGCTGCGCAGATCATCACCTCGCCAGAAGAAGTGGAGCGGGCTGAAAAGTTGATCCTGCCCGGCGTGGGGGCCTTTGGTGACGCCATGGATAACCTTTGCCGCCAGGGTCTGGTGGAGCCGATCATCGACTTTATTCAAAGCGGGCGGCCGTTTTTGGGCATTTGTCTTGGCCTGCAACTTTTATTCGACCTCAGTTATGAAGAAGGTGAGTTTAAGGGCATGGGCGTGGTGCCCGGGCGGGTGATACGTTTTGACTGGCAGGATTATCCCGCGGCCCGCGATCTCAAGATTCCGCACATGGGTTGGAACCAGGTCTTTTGGGATAGAACATGTCCTCTGTTTCATGGTTTGCAAAGCGGCGATTATTTCTATTTCGTGCATTCCTATTACGTGGATCCAATTGATGGCCAAGTTAGGGCGGCCAGGTGCAACTACGGTTACGATTTCACCGCTGCGATCCAGCGGGATAACCTGTTCGCCGTCCAGTTCCACCCGGAAAAAAGTCAGCGCAAGGGACTGAAGATATTGGAAAACTTCGCCGCCTTGTGATGAAACTTTCGGGTGCCTTTTCCATTCGTTGATACCATATCGAATTGCAAAACAAGTGCTGATGCAAATTTGTTTTACGGAGTCAGCAATTCAGGTTGACACCATTCCTTTTGTTGTTTTGCCCATCGTTGTAATCGTTGGGGAAGTTGTTCGGATTGCAAGGCCCGGTCATACCATTGCATAGCTTTTTCGCAATTGCCCAAGCGGCGATACAACTCGCCCAACAGATAGCGGGCCGGTCCGCGGTTTTCGGCGGTAATCACTTTGTCGGCCAAAGCTTGTTCGAAATAGTGAACGGCTTTTTGCTGATGGGCCTGTTCCCGTTTGATGGATTCCCGCATCCTGTTGATGCCTTCCACGAGCGTGGAGGAGAATGATTTGTAATTCCGCAGGCGGTCCAGCCAATGGCGGGCCTGTTGGTTTTCGCCATGCCGACGAAGGATCAAGGCCAGGGCCAATTCCACGTAAGGTTTCTGGTAGCGATTGAACCGTCCATTGGCCAGCGCGTCGGCGACCAAAGTTACGGTTTTCATTTCCACGTCCACCTGGTTGCCGTTCTTTTCCAGCGGTGGTTTGAAGCGTTCGATATATTGCATGACTTTTTTCAGGCGGTCATCGGGAGGCAGGACGGAGCCTTCATCGCGGGCGATCCAAGAGGCCCGCAGGCGCAGCCAGGCCAAGGCTTCGGCAGACTGGTTCCGCCATTGATAACACTGAATGGCTAAGCGATAGCGATCGGCGGCGTCCAGTTCACGGGGATCGGACTGCGGACCGAATTTTTTGGGCATGTCGAGGCCGGGATCTTCCAGGATTTTTCGACGGACTTTTGGATCGATTTTCGCCCGAGTGAAATCCGGTTCGTAGCCGCTGTAGCCGCAATGGGGGCAGGTGGAGATGCGATAAAATTCCGGATTTGGGCCGAGCGGGCGGGCGAACAGGTCGCGATCCACGCCGCCGCGGACATTGGTCTGTACGCAGCGAACGGTGGTAAAGATTTCTTTGCAGACCGGGCATTGCAGATCATGTCGTCCCAGCAGTGAAAGTGTTTCTTCCGCCGCGGAAAGGGTAGAGGCAGGGAAATATATCAACAGCAATATAATAAGTATATTCTTTGTACACATGTCGGTTATTGTCCTGTTGGAGTTAGGGGAATGCAACAATTGGCTAACCCAGCGAACACGCTTAACCACAACAATAACAGGGCGGGTGTTCCGAATCAGCGAGGAGGGGCGAACACTTAATGATAGGTGATTTGAAAACGTACGTTGAGCGCAGTGATAAATATGTGGGTTAATCGATAGTTGTGAATCAGCGGGATGCTGTTACTTGTTGCGTCGCCGCGGCCGAAGCAGGACCAGGGCGGGTAACAACATCAACAACGTTGTCGGCTCGGGTACGCTGTTGAACTTCGGTTCAGGCGGACTGTTACCGGCCAGCAGATCGGATTGATCGAACAGCCCTTCAGGAACCATGAGATCGTTAAACAGATCGTCGGAAGGTTGTCGTCCGAGCATGGCGGCGAGGATGGAATTATTGACCATGGTGGCCACTTCCTGGTCGGACAGTTGTTCGCCAGCGGTCAGGCGGGACTGCAGGATTTCGGAGATTTTGGCGTACTGAGCAGCCTTGGAAGCCCGGTCGCTGATTTTGCCGAAGGGATTGTCCGTGCCGATGGCCTGCCAGAAAGGATTGGTCAAGGCACCGAGGATATCCATGTAAATGTTACCGGAGACCACGATGGGGCCGACGTCGAAATCGACAGTGCCGTCATCCTGAACGCCCAGACCGTCGGCATCGAACGACCCGCGGTTGGAGATCTGGAAGGTTTGATCATAAAAGCCCCAGGCATTGATATCCGTGTCGATGTCGATGAGGACTTGTCCCTGGGCCAATATATCCTGGATGCCGTTGTTGAAGTTGAAAGAATAGGAAAGGGGGGTGCCGCCGGTGTTTAATTTGAACTGGGCGGCCGGGATGCCACGTTGGGTAAAGCCGGCGGTTCCCAAGACGCCGCCGTTGAGGGTAAGGTCAGCAAAACCCATGTCAAATTCGCGATTGTTGTAGAAGGCCCGGGTGTTGATGGTCCAGCCGTCGCCCAGGAAATTACGTTCGGCGGAAAAATTGGTATCGAACAGGGTCAGGCCGTTGACAACATTTTTCCAGATCTTGGCCTGGGCGGTTTGGACGGAGAACAAGGCAGCAAAGACAACCGCCGCCAACATTATTTTAGAACGCTTCGATTTCACGGATAGGCCCCCTTTGGAAAAGGCTTTGAGTAATCCATTATATTGTGAAAAGCCTTGATGTTAAGCCCTTTTCTGGTTTTGTTTCAATGAAAGTATTGTCCGTAATTCGGCATCGTCAAGGAAATTAAGACATAAAAATTTCCTATTCATTCATCGGTCGAGAAGGCTCATAGATTGATCAGAAAACCCCTTCTCCGGGAGCGCAGGAGCAATACATTGGTTGTAAAAACAACGAAAAAACGTGTTTGAAATGGGCTAAAAATGGGTTTGTTTTCGGGTGTTCCGTTCAGGGTATTTTTTGTTGTAAATCCATATCAGCAAATATCTTACAAGCGATTTTGAAATGGGTTTGTTTTGTCAAAAACATTTTTTTCTCCCTGCCCGCGTTCAAAAAGATAAAACCGGTTCTTTCCTCTTTCCGCTGTTCCCATAACACTGCCGGTGTTCCGCATAGAAGAGCGGGGTGGCAGGCGTGTGATTATTGGATATTTGGTAGCGACTTTGTTGATTTCATGATGACCATATATTGCGTATATCAAGCATTATTATTGGACGTTGGCGTCAGGTTTGCGCAGTTTTCGATGAAGCGGAGGATGCAGTGGGTGCCGGTTTCGAAGTCGGTTTGCATGAAGAATTCGTTGGGGCTGTGGAGGTTGCAGTCGGGCACGGAGAAGCCGAGCATCAGGCTGTCGGCGTCGAGGGCTTGTTTGAACATGGGTAGGATGGGGAGGGTTCCGCCTTCGCGGCAGAAGACGGGATTCCGCCCGTAGCTTTCCTTAAGTGCCTGGGCGGCGGCGCGGAGGCCGGGGGAATCGGTGGGGGCCATATAAGCTCGGCAGGCGGCGAGGGTTTCGACGTGGAGTTTCACTGCGGCGGGGCAGTTTTGTCGGAGATATTGATCGAAACTGCGGGAGATTTTGTCCGGGTCCTGGTCGGGGACTAAGCGCATGGAGATTTTGGCGGAGGCTTGGGAAGGGATGATGGTGGCGGCACCCTGGCCGATGAATCCGCTGACCAAGCCGTTGACGTCGAGAGTGGGGCGGGCGGTTCGGCGCTCTTCAGTGGTAAATCCCTCTTCACCAAAGGGAGCGGGGCTGCCAGTGGCGGTTAACAGGTCTTTATCACTGGTGGCGGCACGGGCGAGGTCCTGTTTTTCCCGGTCGGTTAAAGCGCGCACATCATCATAGAAGCCGGGGATGGTGACGTGGTTTTGTTCGTTGTGGAAGGAGGCGATGATTCTGGCGAGTATGCTGGCGGGATTGGCCACCGCGCCGCCGTACTGGCCGCTGTGCAGGTCGCGGGTCGGGCCGTCCACGGTGATCTGTTTGTAGAGCAAGCCGCGAGTGGCGTAGGGGATGGCAGGGGTTTGGTCGTCGTGTTTAGAGGAGTCGGAGAGCACGACGTAATCGCAGGCCAACAAGTCCTGGTGTTGGCGGACGAAGGTGGGTGTATTGGGGGAGCCGATTTCCTCTTCGCCTTCGAGCAGGAATTTGATACGCACGGGGAAATCGCCGATTGCTTTTCGCCAACTGCGCATCGCGGCGAGATGGGTCATGACTTGGCCTTTGTCGTCGGCGGCGCCGCGAGCGTAGATGGCACCTTGGCGGATGGTTGGTTCGAAGGGTGGTGAAGTCCATAGTTGCGGGTCGCCGATGGGTTGCACGTCGTAATGGCCATAGAACAACAAGGTGAGGGCGTTTTCGTTTTGGGCAGGGCCGCTGTCGGCAAAGACGATGGGGTGTCCGTCGGTGGGCATGGTTTTGGCCTGCAGGCCGGCGTTGGTTAACTGGTTGCACAGCCAATCGGCGCAGCGGTTCATCTGTTGCTGTTTGTTGGGAAGGGTGGAAATTGATTCGAAGCGGAGGAAGGTAAATAGATCCAATAAGAGATTGTCGCGATTTTGGTCGAACCAGTTTATGGCGGATTGGGCGGTGGGCATAAAAATTCCCTCGGCAAGTTTAAACATGAAGAAGCCCGTTGAAACGGGCTGTTCCTAATAGGAATAAGGTATAGGGAAAATTCGCGTGCCTGTAAACCAGTCCTAAAAGGACTGGCCTATTAGCCCGGCTGCGCCGGGGAAGCCCCATGAATGGGGCTGGGGTTGTACGGGAGCATCCCCTGTGAACCAGTCCTAGAAGTACTGGGCTATTGGCCCGGCTTTGCCGGGGAAGCCCCGTGAACGGGGCCAGGATTGTAGCGAGTTTCGCGTGTCCACCAATCCTAAAAGGTCCAAGCTAGTTGCCCGGTTTTGACGGGGAATCGCCGTGAACGGGACTGGAAACGCGGCGTGATCCGAGGGGCAACGCGTCCCGGGGCGGTCATAGTTTACCGTGAACGGGACTGGGAACGCGGTGTGATCCGAGGGGTTGTAAACGGAGCTGCGGATTGCAGCCTCGACCGGCGGTGTTGATCAGGTGGTTTTCCGCCGGGGGGGG